>NZ_JACJEK010000004.1:0-221231 GCF_014164015.1 Pseudoalteromonas sp. SR41-1 | reverse complement strand
CTCATTTTCTTCTCTTTCACTTCTCCTTGTGAGTAATATTTTTAAATACTGTTATTCACAAAGAGGTTTAGAGGCGCTGCGTTTTTAGAGTAAGTGATTGTATAAAAATAGTATTCAAATACGAGTAAGCACTGGTTTTTACCTTCTCATTTTCTTCTCTTTCACTTCTCCTTGTGAGTAATATTTTTAAGTACTGTTATTTACAAAGAGGTTTAGAGACGCTGCGCTTTTAGAGTAAGTGATTGTATAAAAATAGTATTCAAATACGAGTAAGCACTGGTTTTTACCTTCTCATTTTCTTCTCTTTCACTTCTCCTTGTGAGTAATATTTTTAAATACTGTTATTCACAAAGAGGTTTAGAGGCGCTGCGTTTTTAGAGTAAGTGATTGTATAAAAATAGTATTCAAATACGAGCAAGCACTGGTTTTTACCTTCTCATTTTCTTCTCTTTCACTTCTCCTTGTGAGTAATATTTTTAAGTACTGTTATTTACAAAGAGGTTTAGAGACGCTGCGGCTTTAACGTGAGCAAGCTCTAAACCCACAACACATCTACTTTTCTCCTGTGGCGATGGGTAATGAATCACTTGCACCCCACTCACTCCACGAACCATCATAAACGCTTAAATTACTGTAACCACATTCAGTAGCAAATAACGCTAAAACACAGGCTGTAATACCTGACCCACAGCTAAACTGTAACTGCCGCGCATCACCGATTACGTCACTAAATATCGCTTTAATTTCGGCAAGTGGTTTGACTTCACCTTTATTAAGTAAATCCATAAAAGGCAACGAGCGACTATTTGGGATATGCCCGCTACGCATGCCTTTTCGGGGTTCACTTTCTTCGCCTGTAAAACGCTTATAAGCACGTGCATCTAGCAATACAATGCTGGGCTCATCAATTGCGTCAACCACTTGTTGGCTATTGATAAAATACTCAGGATTATAGCTTGCCGTAAAATCACCTTTACCTAACGATTTACTATAACCTTGCTGTGTGGCGTAACCACTCTCTAACCACTTTTTAAGGCCACCACTGAGTACTTTTACGTTGTGATGCCCCATAGCTTTAAACATCCACCACGCCCTTGCTCCGCTAAATAAACCGCCATCTTCGTATACAACTATAAACGAATCGTTATTTACGCCTGCATTTTGCATAACATGAGTAAATTGCTGCTCGCTGCATACCGTACTTGGTAAGGGATTTGATCTATCGGCCAACTCATTTTTTATGTCAAAACGTTTAGCGTTGGGCAGCATTGCTTGTGGCGAATAAGTACCCAAAACACCTGGGCGCAGCATACCTGCATCAAATATCACTAATGCAGGATTATTAATTTGCTCGTGTAATTGCTGACAGCTAATTAGGTTTTTCACTACGATTCCTTATCACCATGATACTTAGCAAACTCGTCATTACCCGTAAAACGCGCTTCAATCGCTTTAATGTGTTTATCTTCAGTGTGTTTCCAAACGCCAGGAATACAATATACATGTTCAATAAAGCTAAAAAACTTATCCTTTAATAATGTATTTGGTTGCCAGCCCTGCATTACTTCGTTCAGATTTGCTGCAAGCTGCTCTGCAGTGCTCGCATGCTTTACCAAACCCTCAATGTTGTAACAGGCTTGTCCAAGAGTTAAAACTCGTTTATTTAGCAGTAATGCTTCTAAGCCGACCGTTGAATTAATCGTTAATACGGCTTCTGCGCACTTAATCAAATCACTCGTTTGATTTCCATTTGCAAAAATTGCAATCGGATCTTTTTCATAAAGATGAGCGTAATGTTTATGCCACGACGGATGCTCTTTAAAAACCACTTTTAAACTTGGATCATTTAAGCTTTTGACGGCTTTAATCACCTCGTCGTAAAACATGTCCATAGAGTTTATCCACGGAGAAAAGCTAGCTAATTGAGTATCGTGAGGTACTTGAAAAGGCGCAAATATATAGCGTTGTGGCACATCGGCGCACTCAAATTCACAGCGCTTTTTATGATCAGCTCTTGGAATTAAATCCGGCGCAGAAAAGTTTAACTTATTTTGTGGGTCAAAATTTAGGTAAAAAGAAGGGTCACGGCTTAACGACGCATTATAGTTAATACCATTAGGGTCTAAACTGCTTGTACCGGGTAGTAAACCATTTTCATAATAAAACTGCTTTACACCTAATGCTTTTGCAGCCATAGCAACGGTTGTATTTGGAAGTTTATTGCCGTTCCAAATGACAATGTATTCAGGATTAGTCTCGGTTAATAAGGCTAAATACTTGGCGTATCGTAATCGTTCAAATAAAACTAAACCAGCACTATAAACCGCAGTAACGATAGAATTATTCCAAGTTGTATTACGTGCTCTTTTACGTTTTAGTTGAGAGTTGACTACACCAGTAAAATTAACTTGGAACGCATCTTTTAAATATTTCACAGCAGAAAGTTTAGGCGCTCCCATGATGTGTAATTGGCAATTCATCGACAATTTTTTGATTATTTTTTTATAGTATTTTGCGTGTACATTTTTGCGAGAAATAAATAGATAAGCCATACAAGCTATATTTGCCAATTGTTGTTTTTATGAAATAATTCTATGTGGACAATGCAATCAAAGCAAGGTTCCCTTTACTTAATAATTACTTTGAAAGCTTTATAGTTACATTTTTATAATTTCATCACGAAGTGGCGCCATTCTAGAAAGAATATCGTTTTGTAAGCTATGGCTAACATCTTGCTCATTCATTGCATTTATAAGCAAATCAACAACATGATTAAAATCTTTCTCTGTAATATGCATACCAGTATGAATTGCCACCATAGAGTCACCATCGTATGTACACGGGCCCTCTACTAACATGCACATATGATTAATAAATCCTTGGCGGAAATGCGCTATATTACTGTGTTCAAAGTAATGAATTATCTGCTCGTCATTGCCTATTTGATAGATAAAGCTATCAACAATTCTGCCTATCCCAGCTTTACCATCCAGCTTTTGATAAAGTGAGAGCTTAGTAGAATTTGCACACCCACTAAGCAACCCTAAACAAATCAAAAAAATACCAACGCTTTTCATTACCAATACCCTGTAACCGATAAATACCAACCTGTTTGATCGTCAGCTTCTGCAATGCTTCCTAAATCAAGGTAAGCCGCAGTCACACTCACATGCTTGTTAGGCATCCACGCTACAAATAAGTCTTTACAATCTTGTTCGCCTAAGTTTAAGTTATTTGATTTTTGACGATACTCAACACCTACGGCTATTTCGCGACTAAAAAATATAGCTGTGCTGCCTTCAAATAATACTTTTCCGCTAGTATTTTCTCCACCGTAACCAAGTAAACCAAGTTGATTAGCTTCACTGTATCTTGTAGTTACGTTCCAAAACCAGTTATAGCCAGCAATAGCCCCTAAATGTAATTTACTAGCAGCGAGGTAGTAGTCAGTACCGCTAGTCTCTTCTGCGCCTACAAGTGTTGCAATACTGCCATCACCCAGTGATTTATGCTGAATCCCTAAGCTAAGCTGTGGCCAATCACTGTAAACAATATCGCCGTACAAACGTATTTTAGCACCTGTAATTGATTGCTCTATTTCAGCATCAAGTGCTGGTACATCAAAGCGCTGTTGGGCATAACTAAGCTCAACACGATTAAATAAATTAAGTTGTGCACCACATACGTCAAGTGTGTAGTCGGTTACATCTGCGCGACTACAAAAGCCATTTACCGAAAATTCATCATCACTTGCGTACCCAGCAAGTTGTGCCCACGGTACAATCCCCCCGCCGCCACTGCCTTCAATTTGAGAAACTCCCGGCGTAGCTAGCAGTTTTCCATTGCTTGCAATGCTCGGCACACTAACTATTAAAAACAAACTTGCTAATAAGTATTTAATTTTTTGCATAGTATTCCTCCAGCCATTCTTCTAATAGTTCTGCTTTTAAAGGCCTACTTAAGTAATAGCCTTGTGCATGGTCGCACTGCATGCCTCTAAGTAAATTTAATGAGCCAAGCGTTTCAACCCCTTCAGCTACAACCGAGAAACCTAGCTGATGTCCCAACGTAATTGATGATTGCACTATAAATTGATCTTTTTGCGATTCATCAAGTTTTAGGATAAAGCACTTATCTAGCTTAAGCTCATCAATAGGCAGCATTTTTAATCTACCAAGTGATGTTTGCCCTACACCATAATCATCTAATGATATTTTAACGCCAATTGCCTTTAGGTTTTCGAGCGCTTTAATACCTTTTTCTTCGTTTTCGATCATATCGCGCTCAGTAAGCTCAATAGTGATCAGCTTAGAATCTAATTTGTACTTTTTAAGCGTGCGAACTAATGCAGCGTGAAAGCCCGGAAATGCTATATCTTGCGCAGATACATTTATTGCAGCCTGTAAGTTTATATTTTTAGACTGCCAATCAGCTACTTGTGCTACAACCGTATTAACAACCCACCCAGTAAGCTCAACAATAAGCCCCGACTGCTCGGCTAAGTCAATAAACAGTTCAGGATTAACCCAGCTACCATCTTTTCGCTGCCAGCGAATAAGCGACTCAACTTTATCTATTTTTTGCGATTTCAAATGTAATTTTGGCTGATAAGTCATAAACAATTGACCATCGTCATCACTAATAGCCTGCTTTAGTTCATCAAGCATTATTAAGCGCTCTAAGTGCGCTTCGTCTTCGCCATTTTGATAGTAATGTATGCTCTCTTGTGTGTTTGCAGCACTTTCAACTGCAATTAGCACACGGCGCATTAAGTCATCACTTGCAATACCTTGTGAAGGATACTGCACAATGCCTGCACTAAAGCGTAAGTTAATTTTTAGTTTTTGAATGGTGTAGCACGCTTGTAATTGTGCCATTAAGCCAACAATACCGCTTTTGTGTTCACGCGCTGCCGCAGTCGGAAACACAGTTAAAAACTCATCGCCGCCAATACGGGCATGAAAGCCCCCTAACTCATCCGAAAACTCACTTATTCTGCAAGCAACGGCCTTTAGGCAGTCATCACCAATGCGCGGACCGAGCTTATCGTTTATATGGCGAAGACCTTTTATGTCTATTGCAACGAGCGTGTACTCGGCTGATGAATCTAACTCATCATCAAGCACCTCAAGCATTGCTGAGCGGTTATAAAAGCCTGTTAGGGAGTCGTGACGGGCTTGAAAGCTAATTTGTTGCTCGCGCTGATTAATATCATTACCCATGCTATCAAACGCTGCGACTAGCGTGTCTATTTCGGTACTTTGCCTTTGGCCTTTAAATTCAAAAGCATAATTCCCTTGTGCAAATTGCCTTGCTATTACAGCTAGTTGAGTAAGTGGCGTAGTTAAATTATTTGCAAATATGCTGCTTGTAATAACACCTACAAACATAGTTAAAATAGCTAAAATAATAAGTGTAAAAAGCAGTTTTTCGAAATCACTATAACTTTGTGTTAAATCGGCACTCAGCAAAATAATTATGGGATGGGTCAACAACGATGGTAAATCTATTTCTCGGTTACGAAACACTAAATACTCACCAAAAAACCGCGATGTGGTTACGGTACTAAAATAGCTAACAGGTTCAAATTGCTCAGGGCGATTAGCTAATGAGCTAATAACAATATCGTCAGCACTGCCTATAAAACTTACATCCATGCCTGTTAAGCTTTTTAGTTCATGGGCTACATTGTCGTCAATTTTAAAGCCCACCAAACTATAGGCTACTGTACGTGGCGCTTTTACAGGTAATAAAATAATTTGATACAGCTCGTTATTAAGCACCACAAAACTAGACTCTTCTGGCGCACTTAAAAGCTCTTCCATCAAGGGCTTTAAGTTGTGTGCAAAAACGTCTTCGTCAGTATTGGCGGAAATTAGCTTACCCGATAAATCAAGTAACAACATTAATTCGGCATCAATACGCTGACTGTGATTAAACAACACGCTGCTGATTGTACCTGCATCTCGCGTTGCTACAGCTTGCTTAAAACCAAAATCGGAGGTGAGTACTTTTGCAGCGGTTAACAGTAGGCTTTCTTTTGACTTTAAATATTGCTTATAAACATTTTGCGCTACGGTAATATCTTGATTTACTTTTTCTTCTTGAAATTTACTCGTAGACCACCAAAAACTAAACAAGCTGACCATAGTGGTTAATAACACTAAGCCAACACATAAAATGGTTATGCGATTTCGTAAACTATTAGTCATTACCAGCCTTAAACTTACTACCAAAGGTATTTCTGGGTGCTGGAGTTGATGTGTTTACTGTTATCTGTAACTGTTTTTGAGAATTAATTGTTATCATTTTTTTATTCTCCAATGGTGCTGTTTGTAATGGATGCCACACACTCACTTGTGCAGGCAGTGTATTAATAGGCAAATTTACATAGCCTTTTTTATCTGTTTTATATACGAATTCGCTGTTAGCTACATAAATATAGCCAACCATAGAGTCATGTATATTACACCCCAAAACAACAACCCCTTGTTGCTCAAACGTAATGGGCTCTTTTGGTTGGCCTGAATATAATCTTAGTTGAAAAGGCTTAGCTTGTGAAAAAGAATAAACATGATGGCGAATATTATCGCTGTTAGGAAAGTTAACTTTTTGACCCTGTTGTACAACTAATAATTCGGGTAAAAACTGCTTATGGACTTGATCCATTATAGCAATGGGCAAATTTGATGGTGTGGCTTGTTTACCAGCAATATTAAGCTCAACCACAGCACCTGATAACTTTTGGCCGTGTTGATCTTCTATTACTAATTCAATATTCGCACTTAAAGCAAACTGACTAAAAAACAAACCTATAGCTAAAAAGTAATGACTTTTAGCAAACTTTTGCAATGCCCGTTCAAACATAACAATACCTAAACATTAATGTTAGGTTAAGTTAATTAGAGACGAGCACTAATTGCAAGAATTATAGCCCAGTAACTAAAAATAAAGATTTATTTACTGGCTTTATTAGCACTTAAGTGCTGTTATTTAACAATTAATCCGTAATCGTTATCTAAAATAGTAATAACTTCTTGGCGAGGTTCTTCAGGGATCACGATATCTCTGCCAACAATTTTACTCGCTATGCCAACATAGGTATTTGACACTTCAAGCATTACTGATTCTGGTAAAATATAATCTTTAGCTAACTGCTCACGCTCACTCATGCGATCTTTATTTAATAATACGTCGCTCTCTGGCACGTTATTAATCAGTAATTGACGAAAGCCTTCTTTAGAATTTTCAACAATTTTACCGTCTTTGTAAGCGGCTTCATCCCAAATACGTGACGAATCAGGCGTGCCTACTTCATCAATATATATAAGCTGTTGCGCGCCATTTAAATCCTCTACATAACCAAACTCAAATTTAGTATCTACAAAAATTTGGTCAAGCTTCGCTAGTTCATCACTAATTAATTTAAAACCTTCAACTAACAGTTTTTCGTATTTGGTTACATCATCTGCCGATTTAAAGTTAAATACATCTAAGTTATTAGTAATATTAGCGCGAGTAATATTTACATCATCAACAGGCGGAATATCAGCAACGCCTTCAATAATACCTTTTGTTGACGGCGTAATTAAAACGTTATCAAGCTTTTGGTTCGCTTTTAAACCCTCTGGTAATTCAATACCACAAAAGTTACGTATGCCTTTAGCGTAATCGCGCCACATGCTACCCGTAATATATTGGCGAGCAATTGCCTCTACCTTCACTGTACTGGCTTTACGTACAATCCACACATACGGATGCGGAATATCTACAATATGATTGCCCGCAAGACCCGCTTTATCAAATAACTTAAACCAATGGGCTGCCACTGAGTTTAGCGCTATACCTTTACCTGGTACGCCATTTAAACCGTTTTCGCCCTGCCAAATGCAATCAAATGCAGAAATTCGGTCTGAAATAACCATAATCGCAAGCTCAGTACCTGTCGGTACTTGGTAGCTTTTGTCTTTGATTAATCGAGCGCTGTCTTCATCAGTTAACCAATAAACTGAACGAACTTTACCGCTGTGTACTTCACCTTTGGTACGAATGGGTAAATCATCGTTTACGTCTAAAACTTTATAGCTAGTCATGCTATCTCCGGGGTTAGGGATGCTCTTTGAGCAAAGTATGGTATGGGGTTATATGGGCTGTATAATAATCTAGCCAACCTCAAAGCTCAATCGGATGCTTAAAACAAATAAAGGCATATATTTATAAGCGAGTCGCAATGGGGTAAACTTAATGTGCTAACCAGCCTGAGGAGATAGCTTGAACTACTTAACTGCCACTAAAAATAAAAAATACTTAATGTATATTTCTCAGAATTATTCATACGCTATCTTGAGACCTTTGCAGGCGCAAATATTGACACATGGTGGTGAAGTACGCTGGTTTTTAGCGGGTAGCGAAGTAAACCCCGATTTTTTAACCACAGACGAGCCACGTTTACATACCATAAAAGATGTTAAAAGCTGGGCTCCAAACATTACATTTATACCGGGAAATATAGTACCTAGTTTTATTCCGGGTAAAAAAGTAGCTGTATTTCATGGTTTTAATTCTGAAAAGCGCAGCTCTGAAGGTAATCGTGGTCATTTTACTATTCGTGGTTGTTACGATTTATATTGTACGCAAGGCCCAAATACAACAACCCGATTTAAAGAGCTAGCTAAGCAGCATGGTTTCTTTAAAGTAACTGAAACTGGCTGGCCAACACTCGATCCACTTTTTAGTAACACTTCAAATAATCCTTATGTAAGCGACGACCCTCGCCCTACTTTACTTATATGCTCTACTTTCTCACGAAAGCTATCACTTGCTCCTAAATTATATGAGCAAATAAAACATTTTAGTGAGCAAGGTAAGTGGCGTATTTTGATGCAGTTTCATCCTAAAATGCCTGCCGAATGGGTTAATAAATATAAAGCGCTGAGTAACGAAAATCTAACATTTATTGAAACCGATAACGTTTTGCCGTTACTGCAAGCTGCTGATGTTATGCTTTGCGATACATCGTCAGTTCTTTTAATGTTTTTACTACTACGTAAACCGGTAGTCACGTTTTGTAATCAAAAACCACTTCCTCATTTACTTGATATTACCGACGCAGATGAAGTAGAAGCAGCTATTGAACACGTGCTTACTAAACCTAGTGATTTAATGCAAAATATTGAAAGCTATTGCCAGGAACTTCATCCGTATACCGATGGCCAATCTAGCCAACGCGTATTAAATGCAGCTAATGAATTTTTACAAAGTAACGAAAAACTAAAACCCAAGCCATTAAATATAATAAGACAGCTAAAAATGCGTAAAGATCTAAACTACTGGGGTTGGTAATCGGATAATGATAAACCTGAAAAACGTAACTTTTAAGTGGCATAAAAGCGATAGCTCACCCACGCTCAACATAAAAGAGTTAGTTATAGAAAAAGGTGAGCATATTTTTTTACACGGTCCTAGTGGCTCAGGTAAATCGACCTTATTAGCGATTCTTGCTGGCATTAATACAGCCACCAGCGGTGAGGTATCAATTTTAGACCAAAACCTAACTACATTAAGCAATACCACCCGTGATGTTTTTAGAGCGGATCACATTGGCTACATTTTTCAAAACTTTAACCTGCTTCCTTATTTAACTCCTATTGAAAATATAACGCTTGGGTGTGAGTTTTCAAAAAGCCGAAAACAAAAAATATTAAAGAAATCATCAAATAAAAACTCTGCCTTACAAAAAGAAGCGATACGGTTATTAAATGCTTTAGGCCTTACTGCCCAGTATCACCATAAAGATGTAGCGACACTGAGTATTGGACAGCAACAGCGCGTTGCTGCCGCTCGCGCATTTATAGGCAGCCCTGAACTAATAATTGCCGATGAGCCCACATCTGCACTCGATACAAATAACCGTGAGAGCTTTATAAAGCTACTGTTTGAACAAGCAAAGTTATCTAATAGTACGTTGGTATTTGTGAGCCACGATGAAACACTAAAGCCTTTATTTAACCGCTCCATTGATCTTATAAATTTGCAGGAGCAGGTATGATTCTCGCTAAACTTGCTTACAAAAGCTTATTAAATCGCCGCGCAAGTGTACTGCTTACATTATTTACTATCGCAATTAGTGTAATGCTACTTTTGAGTATTGAACGTGTACGAATTGATGCTAAAAGTAGTTTTAGTAATACTATTTCGGGCACTGATTTAATTGTTGGTGCGCGTACCGGCGATATACAGTTGCTGCTTTCGTCAGTATTTAGAATTGGCCATACTAATAACGGCGTAAGTTGGAAAAGTTATCAATACATAACAAGTCAGCGAGGCGTAAAATGGAGCATACCTATAAGCCTAGGCGACAGCCATAAAGGCCAAGCGGTACTAGGCACAACACTTGATTACTTTAGCCATTATCGCTTTGCAAAAAAACAAAATTTAACCTTTAACAAAGGCCACCCTTTTGCCGTAATTAACGAAGTGGTGCTAGGTAGCGAAGTTGCAAATAAACTAGGCTACAAACTTAACGACTCTATTGTTATATCGCACGGCATGGGGAACACCAGTTTTCATCATCATGACGATAACCCATTTAAAGTCGTCGGCATTTTAAACCCAACAGGCACGCCAGTTGATAAAACGCTGCACATTCCTTTGGCTGCAATCGATTTAATTCACGGCGGTAAAGCGAGCCATGAGCATGAGCATGAGCATGACGAACATAACAACCTAGTCGGTCACCCTAAGCAAATTACAGCATTTTTAATGGGATTTAATTCGCCTTTGTACACATTACAAATTAGGCGCAATATAAATCAATATAAGCCAGAAGCCCTGCTTGGCATTATGCCAACCGTAACACTTAAAGAGTTATGGGAAATGCTCGCCATAGTAGAAAAAATACTATTACTATTCTCAGCTGTTGTCGTGTTAGTTAGCTTACTTGGTATGTTAACGACATTGCTTGCAAATCTGAGCCAGCGACGTCGCGAACTTGCTATATTGCGCTCAGTAGGCGCTCGCCCTTGGCATTTATTTACACTTATAAGTATTGAGTCATTACTGACAACTTTACTTGGTTGCCTAGTGGGTAGTGCGCTTTACTATTTAGTTATTTTTTCAGCCAGCGGTTACTTACAAAGCCATGCCGGTATAAGCGTAAATATCACAATGCTCTCTTACTATGAACTGGGCTTAATCGGGGTTATTATGGCCGCAGGTTTTGTTATTGGCTTAATACCCGCTACTCGCGCTTATTTTTATTCACTCAGCGATGGCATGAGTATAAAAGCATAATTTTTAGGTATTTTATGACATTTTTTAAAACAGCTTTTCAATACATTGCTGCTATTAGCTTATTATTTATAAGCGTAGCGAGCTGTGCCAATCCACCAAAAGAAATTTTTTGGGAAGACTTAATTCCCAAAGGTCATATGCAAATAGACACTCAAGCACAAGCTAATCACGAAGGCAGCGATCAAAACTGGGTGCAACCCGATTTAGATGCTCCAGTGGTAAAAGCGCTTGATGGTCAATCGGTAAGTTTGCCAGGTTTTGTTGTGCCACTTGAGGGCGATAGCGAAGTCATTACTGAGTTTTTACTCGTGCCTTATTTTGGCGCCTGTATACACGTACCACCACCACCGCCAAATCAAATAGTCCATGTAACGATTAAAGGTGGTGTGCCTATAGATAGTCTGTACGACGCAATCGTTGTAACCGGAATAATAAGCACAGAAACATGGTCGGGCGAAATCGCGCAGGTAGGATATAAAATGAAGGCAGTCGGTGTAGCACCGTTTGAGCTTTAAAATAAAGGGCCCGCTTTTAAAGCTGGCCCTTAAATCTCATTAAATTTAGAGTCATTAAAATTCAAATAACTACTTTTGGCAATTTGAGCAAAAAATAGTACTGCGTTGCCCTAATCTAATTTCTTCTAATTCGTTTTCGCACGTCATACATGGCTTACCTTTGCGCCCATATACTAATAACTCTTGGGCAAAATACCCAGGCTTACCATCACTTTGTGCAAAGTCTTTAAGCGTTGTACCACCTTGTGTAATAGCCGCCGCAAGCGTGTCTTTTATAATAGGGATAAGTGCTTGATAACGTTTGAGCGATACTTTTCCCGCTTCTCGCTTTGGATGTATACCCGCTTTGAATAACGATTCATTCGCGTAAATATTACCAACACCAACCACCACTGCGTTATCCATAATAAATTGCTTTACGGGTACTTTTTTATTGCGCGATTGTTCGTACACGCGTTTAGCAAAAAAATCATCGGTAAGCGGCTCAGGACCAAGCTTAGAGAGTAGCTTATGCACTTCACCGGGCTCTTGCCATAAGCAACAACCAAAACGACGAGGATCGTTTAAGCGCAGCGCTTTACCGTTGCCAAAAATAAACTCTACATGGTCATGCTTTTTAAGCGGCTCACTTTTATCTACTACACGCAAATTACCTGACATACCCAAATGTAAAATAGTGCTCCCAAGCTCACAATGTAAAAGTAAATATTTAGCTCGTCGTTCAATACTAGTAACAATTAGCCCTTCAAGTTGATACACATCATCGGGCACTGGCCAGCGCATACTGGCATTGTAAATATTTACCTTTGTGACAACTTGGTTTTGTACGTGGGGAGTGATACCCATTCGGCTCACTTCTACCTCTGGTAATTCAGGCATTAATTAGACTCACTTTGTGAAAAATCAAAACTAGGGAATAACTGCTGAGCAGTTTTTAAATCGAGTGCGAGTATTCGCTGGCTTCTCTTTTCGAGTAAATAATATTGTCCATCGCCTTTGTAGAGCAAATAAACCCACGGCATACTTTCGCCAGCTAACTCAAATGTAGCAACGTATAAAGGTGCATTAGGATTAAAAACAACAGACTCATTAACCCCCATTAACGCCGCGCTTTGCCATTGGTTAACTAAATCACTAAGCTGCTGCTCAGACGCTTTCCACACGAGCGGTATATCTTTTTGTAGTGGTGTTGTACGCCAACTTGTTCCTATGCGCTCAATTTTTTGATCAACAAATTGCAGTGTGAGTACAAAACTTTGCTGGGGGAGTACAGCTTGTAACGCTGGTTTATCCTCCCCTCCTAAAAATTGCTTATGCCAGCCATTTAAAAAGAAGATCATAATCAACATCGAAAATATTATAACGTTGTTCCAACCTTTACGGCCCAGTCGCATATAAATACACCTAATAAATTCAAGATTTTAAAGTGTAACTAAAACTTAATTGCGCTGTCTATATGTTAAAGGCCGCAGACTTTGTTAGAATATCGGCAAATTTAAAGGAGTTCCGTCAATGTCTATGTATGTAGTGGGCCATAAAATCCCAGATTCAGATTCTATTTGTGGTGCAATTGCACTGGCTTATTTAAAAAACCAAATTGATGAGCCAGCAATTCCAACTCGTCTTGGTGAAGTTTCACCTGAAACTCAATTTATCCTTGATAGATTTGGTTTTGAAGCACCAGAGCTTAAGTTAAGCTACGCTGGTGAAGATGTGTATATTGTAGATCACACAGAAAAAACACAAGCACCTGATGATATCGACCAAGCTCGCGTTGTTGGTGTGGTAGATCACCATAAATTAGGTGACTTAACATCATCGACTCCGCTTGAATGTTGGATTCGTCCTGTTGGTTGTTCAAACACCATTATTAAAATGATGTATGACTTCTACAACGTAGAAATCCCTAAAGACATCGCTGGTATCATGATGTGTGCAATTTTAAGCGACACAGTTGTATTTAAATCGCCAACATGTACCACAGCCGATATTAAATGTGTTGAAGCGCTAGCTGAAATTGCAGGCATCGAAGACTTTAAAGAACTTGGTATGGATATGTTCCGCGTTAAATCTGCGGTAGAAGACACACCAGCACGTGATTTAGTAATGCGTGACTTTAAAGATTTCAACATGAACGGTAACCTAGTAGGCATTGGCCAGCTAGAAGTAATCGACCTTGCTGTTTTTGACGATATTAAAGCAGACCTTGCAGCCGATATTGCTAAGCTAAAAGTTGAGGGCAACCGCCACTCTGTATTTTTACTGCTTACCGATATAATGAAAGAAGGCTCAGAAATGCTAATTGTATCTGACGATGCAAACTTAGTTGAGCAGGCTTACGGTGTAAAACCAGAGAATGATAAAGTATGGTTAGATGGTGTACTGAGCCGTAAAAAGCAAGTAGTACCACCACTACAAGATGCATTCACAAAAATCTAATGATACCAATTTTATTAAAAACATGATTATTTTATCGCATTAAATAAATCACTAATTTAATGCTATTGGTATAACGTTTTTTGATTTAAAAGCCTTGTTGGTTATGCCAACGAGGTTTTTTTATGTCAATTCGCTAATCATAGTTTAAAAACAAAAAACCCAGCCTAAGCTGGGTTTTTAAATTCTAAAAGAAGAACTAAAATTACTTAATTTTAGCTTCTTTAAAAAGAACATGTTTACGAATCTTTGGATCAAACTTTTTGATTTCCATCTTCTCAGGCATGTTACGTTTGTTTTTGTCAGTAGTGTAGAAAAAACCAGTACCGGCAGTTGAAACTAAACGGATTTTATCGCGCATGATTCAGATCCTTAAACTTTAACGCCGCGAGCACGGATTTCTGTAAGAACCGTGTCGATGCCTTTTTTATCGATAATACGCATACCTTTAGTAGTAGTGCGTAATGTTACAAAACGTTTTTCACTTTCAACCCAAAAACGGTGTGTTTGTAGGTTAGGTAGGAAACGACGTCTAGTCGCGTTTCTCGCGTGTGAACGGTGATTACCAACCGCTGGACGCTTACCTGTAACTTGACATACTTTAGACATGTCTATATATCTCCAATAACTTCGCTCGAGCTTAATTTAATCTAAGGCCGTGTATTTCCGCCCTAGAGATAAATCGAAGGGCGCTCTTTATACAGCTTTTACAGGCAAAGATCAAACACTGATCTATCCAATCAGCTCATATATGTAAATTTGATAGCGGCTAATTATAAAGATCGAATGCCCTTAGGGAAAGTAAAAACTGCATTTAAATTAAACTAATTTGCCAAAACACGTTAAACAGCTCATTTTTAACACACTTATGTGTCTAACAAAGCTAAATCAGGCCTCGCTCGGCAAACGAAACACAGGTTTCTCCACCAACAATGATGTGATCGAGCACACTTATGTCGACCAATTGCAGTGCTTGCTGCAATTTATTAGTAATAAGTTTGTCTGCTTGGCTCGGTTCTGCAATACCACTTGGGTGATTATGCGCAAAAATAACAGCGGCTGCATTATTTTTAAGGGCAGCCTTTACCACTTCACGCGGATAAACACTGGCAGAATTAATTGTGCCATAAAAAAGTATTTCGTCTTTTACTAATCTATTTTGGCTATCTAGGTATAACACCATAAATACTTCTTGTTGCAAGCCTCGCATTTGAATTGTTAGATAGTCATAAACTGAGTTAGGCGAATTAAACACTGCATCTCGTTGGCAACGCTCCTGCATATAACGTTGGCTTAGCTCTAATACAGCTTGTAGTTGCACATACTTAGCGGTCCCTAACCCCTTTTGAGAGCAAAACTCCTCAATACTGGCATTAAACAAATTATGTAGGGTTTTATTTTCATTTAATAGATGCTGAGCCAACTCAATTACATTCATTCCTGGTAACCCTGTTCGTAAAAATATGGCAAGGAGCTCAGCATCAGTAAGCGCTTTAGCTCCTTTGGAGATGAGTTTTTCACGAGGTCGAAGTGAGTTTGGAAGTGAAGTAAGTTGCATTGTTCATCCTTGAGAGGCGAAAGTGTCTTATAAATGTAATGCAAATTTAAAATTTAGCCTGTTATTTCGAATTAAAAAACTTCGCTGTACGGGTAAAGATTTGTTATTTTAAGCCCAATATTTAATAAAAACTGATGAACATTCATGACTAACTTAACAAACAAAAAAATTGTACTAGGTATTACCGGCGGTATTGCAGCTTATAAATGCGCAGAACTCGTTAGGCGATTAAAAGACGCTGGTTGTGAAGTAAAAGTAGTTATGACTGAATCAGCTAAACACTTTATTACACCACTGACCATGCAAGCCGTTAGTGGAGAAACAGTCTCTGACTCATTACTAGACCCTTCTGCTGAAGCTTCAATGGGGCATATTGAATTTGCAAAATGGGCTGACTTAATTTTAGTTGCCCCAGCTACCTGCAATATTATTGCTAAAATGGCAGCCGGCATTGCTGACGACCTACTAACAACGTTACTGCTAGCAACGCCTGCAAAAGTAGCTGTAGCACCAGCCATGAACCAGCAAATGTATGCACACGCAGCTACACAAGCAAATTTAGCCACATTAAAAGCACGTAACGTACTTATTTGGGGCCCAGGTAAAGGTGAACAAGCCTGTGGCGATATCGGCGCTGGGCGCATGTTAGAGCCACATGAGCTAGTTGCACTATGTACAGCAAAAGAGCAACCGCAATTACTTGCAGGAAAAACAATTACAATAACGGCAGGCCCAACGCGTGAGCCTCTCGATCCGGTACGTTTTATATCAAATCACAGTTCTGGAAAAATGGGTTATGCACTGGCAGAAGCCGCTTTGCAATTCGGTGCTAAAGTTAATTTAATTTCGGGCCCTGTCACTATACAAGCCCCTACTGGCGTAAACCTTATTAATATAGAAAGCGCTGAGGAGCTATTAACTGAGTCACTTACCTATGCATCACAATCTGATGCTTTTATAGGTTGCGCTGCTGTTGCGGATTATCGAGCTGCAAACATTGCGACTCAAAAAATGAAAAAGCAAGGCGACGAACTCACCCTTACTTTAACTAAAAACCCTGACGTAATTGCAGCTATTGCAAACCTTACACAAAACCGCCCCTATACGGTTGGATTTGCCGCCGAAACTCAAAATGTAGAAAGCTATGCTAAAGGTAAACTACAAAATAAAAATCTAGATATGATTTGCGCTAATGACGTATCAAAAAGTGGCTTAGGGTTTAATTCCGATCATAATGCTTTAACACTGTACTGGCACAATGAACAACTAGAATTACCAACAACAAGTAAAGTAGAAATAGCTCGCAAGGTGATCGAACAGCTGGCTAAACATCTATAAAAAGGCTGGAAACAAACTGAATAAAACATTAACATACGCCAATCATTTGAACAAAAAATGACTAGGGTTCTTAACTGCGCCACTAAGAATAACTAATAAAAAGGAATGTTCATGCCTGCGACAAAAAGAAGTAATCGCAAAGAGCAAATACTGCAAGCACTCGCACAAATGTTAGAAACTAATTTAGGACAACGCATCACCACAGCAAAACTAGCTGCTGAGGTGGGTGTGTCTGAAGCCGCGCTATACCGTCATTTTCCGAGCAAGGCGCGTATGTTTGAGGGCTTAATTGAGTTTATTGAAGATACCCTTTTATCTCGTATAAATATTATTATTGAAAACGAAAAAGAAAGCCAAACGCGCATTTATAACATTCTATTATTACTTCTAACCTTTGCTGAAAAAAACCCAGGTATTACTCGTATTTTAACGGGCGATGCTCTGCAAGGTGAGCAAGAACGTTTACGCGAACGTGTACAAACCTTGTTTGAAAAACTAGAAACTCAGTTTAAACAAGTGCTTCGTGAGCGCAAATTACGTGAAGGTAAAAACTTTCAAAGTGATGAGCTTACACTTGCAAACTTTTTACTTGCCTACGTTGAAGGCAAAATGAATCAGTTTGTACGTAGCGACTTTAAAGCAAAACCTAGTGTTCAATTTGAAAAACAATGGCTTGAGCTACAAAAAATTTGGCTGTAATGTTTGCTAAATTAATAAATTGAATACTAAAAAACGACCTGCGGGTCGTTTTGTCGTATGTAGCTGCCATTTATCTGATCCGCTCGAATTATGAACCAAACTCGTTACAATGAAACAATGTCATAATACGAGAATCAATAATGAAAACAAAACTCACCTTATTAAGCACGGCACTCGTTGCCAGCTTAACTAGCACCGGCATACACGCCAAAGAATCGCTACAATTTAAAGACGTATTTAGTTTTAAATCAGCTAAAAGCACACAACTATCTGACAATGGTCAAGTACTCACTTTTAGTGCAACGCCGTATCGTGGAAATGCAACTGGTCAAGTTTACTCACTACAAAGCAATACACTCATCGCAGAAGTAGAACGCGGCACTAAGCCTCATATTAATAAAGCCGCTAACTGGGTCGCCTTTACACAAGTACCTACCTTACTTGAAAAAGAAACAACCAAAAAAAAAGACACACTTAAAAACAATCTGGTACTCGTAAACACACAATCAGGTGCCCAACAAAGCTTTGCTAATGTAAAAGATTACACGTTATCTGATGACGGTATGTGGCTTGCTTATCGTTTAAATAAAAAAGACGATGACGCAAAAGTAGAAGATAAAACCGATAGCACTAAAAACGAAGAAGACAACGCTATCACGCCCGATAAAAAAGATAAGAGCTATGCGCTTGTTATCGTAAATTTATCTGATAAACGCACTCATACAATAGAAAACGTATTTAGCTACGCTATTAACTCAGCTAACAGCCAGCTATTAGTGAGTCAAAGTTACAGCGATGGTAATAACAACCAAATAGCGTTAATTGAGCTCAGTGACTTTAATAGCAGCGTATTAATTGATGAACCGGGCGTAATCGCAAATAAAATAGCGTGGCACCCCTCTGACAATATTGCAGCGTTTACATTGGGTAACTATGTAAATGATGACACGCGCCGCCGAAGCTACACTTTACAGCTATATAAAAACGAGAAGCTCTCAACTATAGATTCACCTAATAAAGCATGGACGTTAGGGAAAACAGCCACCCTTGAATGGTCAGAAAATGGCGAGCGCTTATATTTTGAAAACCATCCTAAATTAGCAGCTAAAGTAAAAACTAAAGAATATACCGACGAAGCCTCACTGTACGACTTTGATACCATACGTGAGCATAAAGGTCTTAATGTATGGCACAACAACGATGCGCAAATAAAACCACGTGAAGAGCAGCAATGGAACGAAGTTAATAAAAATCGCCATTACAGTGCGGTGTATCACGTTAACTCGCAAAAAGTTGCGCAACTTAGTACACCAAACATGCCTGAGGTTGCACTAAACCCTCAGCGAGATATATCTTTACTTGGCTCATCTAACATCCCCTACCTAAAAAAAATTATGTACGGCGGTTTTTTTGCTGATTACTTTGCAGTAAATATACACACCGGTAAACAAACTCCAATTATAAGTAACTACCCGTTTAGACCGAGCCTTGCCCCTAATGGTGAGTTTGCAGCTTATTTTAGCGATAGCCAAATACAGTTAAAAGATTTAAAAAATAATAAAGTAACACCGCTTACAAAAGCGATTCAGGCAACCTTTGCTGATGATAAACACGACTACCCATCTACTCAACCTGGTTATGGTTTTGCTGGTTGGATGACCGATAGCAGCCAAGTGCTTGCTTATAGTAAATACGACATTTGGGCGTTTGATGTAAAAACGCAGCAAGCTAAACGCCTAACTAATGGTAAGCAAAGCAATACGCAGTACCGTGTTATTAAGCTTGATAAAACCCAAGTGGGCTTTAAAAAAGGCGATACATTACTTGTCTCTGCTATTAACTTACAAACTAAACAAAGCGAAGTTGCAAAGCTCGACTTAACCACTAACACACTAACTAAGGTGCTTAGCGGTGATAAACGCTTTGATATGGTTAAAAAAGCCAAAAAGGCTGACAAGTACTTATTTACCTCGCAAACTTATAGCCAATTTCCTGATTACTACCAAACAGATTTTAGCTTTAGTTCACCAAAACAAGTGACCACGCTAAACCCACAAATTAGTAATTTTGCTTGGAGCGAAAAGCCAGAACTAATAAGCTATAAAGGCTTTGACGGTGAAGATTTACAAGGTGTATTAATAAAACCAGCGGGATATAAAAAAGGCGATAAAGTACCTGTGGTTGTGTATTTTTATCGTTACATGAGTCAACGCATGTTTGATTTTCCTAAAATGGAATTAAACCATCGCCCTAATTTCCCTATGTTTACCTCAAACGGTTATGCGGTATTTTTACCTGACATTCGTTTTGAAATAGGTCACCCGGGTAAATCGTCAACGCAAACCATGATCAACGCCACCCAAAAATTAATAGATTTAGGCATAGCCGACCCAGATAAAATAGGCTTACAAGGTCACTCTTGGGCAGGCTATCAAAGTGCGTTTATGATAACCCAAACAGATATGTTTAAAGCGGTTGTATCTGGCGCGCCAGTATCAAACATGACCAGTGCTTACAGTGGCGTACGTTTGAAATCAGGTCTTGCTCGTCAGTTTCAATACGAAACAGGACAAAGCCGTATAGGTAAAAACTTATTTGAAGCACCAGAGCTGTACATAGAAAACTCACCGGTGTTTTTTGCAGATAAAGTAAATACCCCTATTTTAATTATGTTTGGCGATAAAGACGATGCAGTGCCTTGGCACGAAGGCGTGCAGTACTACTTAGCGCTTCGTCGCGCAGGTAAAGATGCAACCTTTTTACAATACGAAGGTGAACCACACCACTTGAAAAAGTTTCCTAATCAGGTCGATTTTTCAGTACGTATGATGCAGTACTTTGATCATTACTTAAAAGGCAAACCTGCTGCTAAGTGGATGACACAAGGCGAAGCATTCGTTGAAGAGTAAATAACCCACACAAAAAAGCCGATATTGCATAAAACAATATCGGCTTTTTTGTTTTTAAAATTTGTATTTCTTATACCAATTCGCTTAATTAAATAAGCTATTTTGAGGCTGGAAAAACGTGTTGATAGCTAGGCAAAAAATTCGATATTTAGTTGTTCTCGGCAATTGCTCCTGCATTGCTCTACCTTCTGCATCCATGCAGTCGTAAATGAGAATTTTTTAACGCAGGTAACGACACGTTTAGCCCCGCAAAATGATTAAGTATTATTGCGGATTGGTATTAAGCTACAAACACAACTCTCTAAATGGTAATGTGGCTGCGCCAATTGATACCGGAAAATTATCAATATTAGATACCACCAGCTTTGGCATAGGGCGTTTAGCGCCACGTCTAAATTGTGCATAAACCTCAGTTCGTGCAATAACTTTTTCAGCCAACTCTTTTGGAATATGGCCACCAATAATAATCGCTTCAGCATCTAATAATGCAGAGCAACAGGTTGCCACTAAATCAAATGAGTCTTGAACTTTAAACAACCACTCTTCAACGCCAGGCCAATCGGGGTCAAAGTTGTCATGCAGGTCGTAAATAGAAGTAACCGCTACGCCATTTTTTTTCAAAATACGTTTTAGTAATTCAAGATTGGGGTGGGCATATAATTTAGGCGGTAGCATGTCGCCAAGCTCACCTGCGTTTCCGTATGTACCGCGCAGTACGTCGCCATTATTTACAATACCACCACCAAATGCGGCCGACACAAACATATAAACAAAGTTTTTATACTCGCGTCCAATACCAGCAACACCTTCACCTGCGGCTGCACCTGTAGCATCGTTAACAACCCAAGTAGGGAGTTGAAAATGCTGCGACACAATATCGATAATATCAACCTGCGACCACTCTTCTAGCATATGGTGGGTATTCATTTTCCCATCCATTGAGCTAAAAAAGCCAGAGATACCCACGCCCATTCCCAGTACTTTTTCACTTGGAATGTCACGCTCAGCGCTTATATCTTCTACCAGCTTTTGTGCACATTTAAGCACATTATTAATGCTCATATCCGACATTAGCTGCATATGGGTGTAAACCACCTTTCCCGTAAAATCCATTACAGCAAGCGAAATAGCATCAAGCAAAATAGCTAAGCCAAAGGTAAATCCGTAATCGGGATTAAGGGCAATGCCAAACCCAGGCTTACCTTTTTTATTAGGAATTAGCGTATCAGTTTGTACAATTACACCGTGTTGGGTTAACGACTTAAGTAAACGCGACACAGTTTGCTGTGGAATACGAGTTGCGCTCACAATATGACTTTGGGTTACGCACTTTTCCCAAAACACCACTTTTATAATATCGCGCTCAATATCTTGAAATAGCTTTTCGCCTTTTCCAAGCTCAAAACCAGAGCGTAATAAGTTACTGTTGTTTAACGAAAACATAGGTATTAACCCTAACAAAATTGGAGCACAAGATTACGTGAAACCATTATAAAGAACAAGTGGGCAAACTGCGCCTACTCAATCACTATCACTCTAAAATCATTCACATTTGTGTTAGTTGGCCCAGTAATAATTAAATCATCAATGGCTTTAAAAAACTGATGGCTATTATGACCTTCTAACTGTGCGTGTAAGTTTTCGCCAGCGTCTTGTGCGCGAGCAATTGTACTGCTATTTATATACGCACCCGCTACATCTTTACTACCATCTACACCATCGGTATCACAAGCAAGTGCGTAAATACCCGCTTCGCCATTAAGCGCCTCAGCCAACGCCATTAAGTATTCTTGATTCGGCCCGCCATCGCCATAAACATCAGCAACGGTTACGGTAAGCTCGCCACCAGAGAACAACATAGCGCGCTTGCCTTGGGCTTTTTGATCAAGAGCGATAGCCGCATGTTGCTTTGCAACCTCTTTAGCCTCGCCTTGAATATCATACCCTAGTACCTGGGTTTCCCAGCCTTGATGCTGTGCAACACCTATTGCGCTATCAATAGCATGCTGCGCATTTGCAACAATAAAGTACTCCCCCACGGTGTCAGCAACTCGTTCTTGCTCTGGTTTTAATAAATGCGCTTCAACCTCTGCTATTACCGGCCAATTGTACTTTTGTAAAATAGCCAGTGCATCGGCTTTAGTACTGCCATCGCTAATAGTAGGGCCCGATGCTATATCACTTGGTTTGTCCCCTACTACATCTGAAATAATGAGCGTAACATAATCCGACTTAGCGGCCTGCGCTAACTTACCGCCTTTAACAAGTGACAACTGCTTACGCACTACATTTATTTCATCAACGCTTGCACCACTTCTAAGTAAAAACTGATTAAGCTTTTGCTTTTGTGAAAAAGGCACATCATCAACAGGTAAGCACATCAACGACGAACCGCCCCCCGAAATAATGAACAAAATAGGAATATCAGCCGGATTATTTTTTACAAGCTCCAATAACTCTTTGCCAGCAGCTAAGCTGTTATCGTCTGGTGTTGGGTGGTTTGCACTAAGTACTTTAATTCGCCCAGTATCACCGCTACTTTCGTAGCCATAACGCGTTACCACTGCGCCAAAACATTTATCACCATAAAAGCGATTAACTTCGGCAGCCATTTCAGCGGCGGCTTTACCCGCCCCTACTACACACAAACCTTTGCTTGCATCTATATTTTCTAAATACTTACTCATGCAAGCACTTGGTTTACAGGCATTTACCGCAGTGGTAAATAAATCAATTAAAAACGACTTTTTAGAATCCATTAGTCACAGCTCACGAAAAAATTGAAGGAATAGCTAAACAAATTAATATCATCACAACAAACATGCTAAGTAGCATAACGATATCTTTGCCAGTTAAAATTGAGTTTGATACGGTCTCGGCATTTTGTACTTTTGTGACTTCGTTTACCTCTCTTGGAATTAAACGACTCGTAACATAAATAATCACCGCAGCGCTTACAAAACCAATAAAGTTCCACCAAAACCAAAAAACATCTGGCGCAAATACCGACACCAACAAATTAATTAATACACCACTAATTAAGCCAATATTGGCATGCAATGCAGCACTGCGTTTACTTAATACAGCAACTAAAAATACCGCCAGTATTGGGCCATAAAATAACGAGCCGACTTTGTTAATAGCTTCAATAATGGTCGGCGCAATGTCACCGGCAAAAAGTGATAGTACTAAGGTAATTGCGCCCCATGCTAAACCTAAGTATTTAGCTAACTTTAAGTAAGATGGTTGGTCTAGCTCTTTATTAGATATACGGCTGTAATCTTCAATACTTACCGCCGAAAGTGAATTAATTGCAGAGCTAAGTGACGACATCGCTGCCGACAAAATAGCGACAACCAATAAACCAATTAAGCCATGCGGTAGGTAATCTAAAATAAATATAGGCATCATCCAATCAGGGTTATCTGCTGGAATTTTTGCTAAAAATTCAGGGTTGCTCATTGCCAGAGTGCCAACAATTAAACCCGACACGCAATATAAAATAGTAATAGGGAAGCGCACTACACCATTTGCTAAAATCATGTAGCGTAGGTTTTTAGGATCTTTTGCACTGAGCGCACGTTGCGCTTGCGTTTGGTCACACCCATAGTAAGAAGCGTAAAGTACCACACCACCAAAAATCATCGGTAAAAAGCCAAAGCCATCACCACTAAAACCAAATGAATCAAACTTAATCGCTTCTAATCGGCTCGAATCAACATTGGCAATAAAGGTATCAACCCCACCTAAGTGATATAGTCCAAATCCAATACAAGCAATAGTACCCAGTACAATGATGATCATTTGAATTGCATCACCGTACACTACAGCTTTCATCCCACCTTGCAGTGAATACAAAACGGTTATAACACCCGTTAATACAATAGCTTGCCATGCTTCTATTCCCATGGTGCCTTGTAAAATAAGCGATACCGCGTAGATCATAATGCCGGTGGCAAACGCACGGCTAAATTGAAACACCACACTAATAAGCACACGGGTTGAGCGGCCAAAGCGCATTTCTAAATAATCGTAAATACTGACAATGCCGCTTTTATAAAGCTTGGGTAAAATAGTCGCTAAAATTAAAATCATCGCCAGCGGAACACCCAACTCATACGAGAGCCATTGCATACCACCGCCTTCACGCAAACCAACAAATGCAGGAGCCGAAATAAAGCTAATAGCCGAAAGCTGAGTGGCCATTACCGACAAAGCCAAAGGTTTCCAACCTAAGCTTTTACCCCCTAAAAAGTAATCACTTTTGTTGGTTTGTTCGCGTAGCATAAATCCCATTACCAATAAGGCACCAAGATAAAGAGCAACTATTGAAAAATCTAATATATTCATAATTTATTCGCGTATTCACAATATGAAAACACTGCGCCTTTTCAAAATTAAAATACCAAACGGCTACCTGCCCTTACCTTTTTGAATAAACGAGCCTAGTCAAAAAGATAAACCTGTAGCTAACTTAGCTGAAAAATGCATCACAATGCAAAAAGCCTATTAACCCCAAAGTGAGTTAATAGGCATAAAGCATTTATTTAAAAGTCGTATTTAACTCTTAAAGTAACGCGTCGTGGGAGAATTGGGCGACCTACAAAGTATGGGTTATCTGCCGTTTGGCTGTTACCTAGACGAGGCGAACCTTCAGTAACACCGTCAGAATCAAACAGGTTAAATACCCCAACGCTTAAGCGTACTGTTTGCTCTGGTGCAACTTGCCAGTTATAGCCTGCATCAAATCTAAATAAGTGGAATGAATCAAGTTCTACCGAGTTTGAGTCATTTGCAAAGTTTTTACCGGTAAAGTTATGGTAAATCGATGCATCCCAGTTATCTGCGGTGTAGCTAATAGATGAGTTAAATAGTATTTTTGGTTTACGACGTAATTCGTTACTAATAATAGAAGGGTCTGAGTCAAATTCAGTAAATTCGTGATCGGTATAGGTCATGTTGGCATCAACAGCCCACTCATCGGTAATATCGTAACGACCGGTAAGCTCAACACCCGTTGCTTTAGTTGATTGCATAACTGGCAGCTCTAATACGCCCCCATTACCATCATTTACAAAGTCTACGCTGCGTCTGTCTTTTAAGTCAGTTCGAAATAACGCAATGCTGCCGCTAAAGTCGTTATCAAAAAACTTAACACCTAGCTCGCCTTGCTCAACAATTTCGGCTTCGTAGCTGGCAGGCTCGCCTAAATCATTAAACTGAATACCTCTAATTTCTGGGAAGAAAAACCCGCGAGATGCATTGGCATATACATTTAAATTATCAGTTAAGCGATATAACGCCGCCCCTGATACAGCAAATTCAGACGTGTCGACTTCGCCGTAAGTCATTACACCACTGCCCGTAGTGTTAACTTGTAAGTTAGGTGCAAGCGTTGGATCATCAGAAATCTGAACTACTTGGCTGCCTTCACGACTAATTTTGCCTTCAATTTCTTCGTAGCGAACACCAAAGTCAAAAATCCAATCGTCACTTTCCATTTGATCCGCTACGTACAATGCTCTGCGGGTAGCGCTAATGGTTTGGTTAGTATAAGAAATGCCTGGGCCACTAATACCATTTTGAGTGTACTGAACCTCATCGCCATTAACATCGGTATACGTTAAGTCGATTAAGCGAGGGTTGTTATTAAACTCACCTAAGTAAGTTGTAATAACGTTATCGTCGTCGGCTTCACTGTGCGAGAAAAATGTACCGACTGTAATATCGTGGCTAAAATCACCTACAAAAATACTTTTGATGATATTAAATTCTGCAGAAAAATCTTCAGCTGGGCGGTCGCGGTCTAAAATACGGTTAGCAAATAGTAAGTCATCACTTGCAAGTACGACACCTGAATTAACATAAGAAAACTCAGCACCGCTTGCATCACCTAGCCCTCTGTTAGCTAAAAAGTCGTCTTGGCTTTCAGGTACATTAATAATACCGTCGCCGTCTAAAAATAAATTAAATTCGTGTTGGTATTTAGCGTATTTACTGCGCATATTAATGGCAAAATCGTTAGCGAGTTCTTTTTCAAACACTACTGAAATAGAGCCACCTTTAGTAACTACACCATCGCTGATTGGCGATTCATAACGACCATTTGCTGTATCGTACGTTAAGTTAGATACTTGCGCCGTTTGCAGTGATTCGACTTCACGACCATCGTTACCAATTAAGCGCTCGCGGCTGTCGCCATCAAGTGGAATAGGTAAGTAAAACTGAGCTTGGTCGTCAATGTACTGTCCGTAAACAGTAAATGAGCCAGAGCCATCATTAAATTCTTTACGAATATTACCACGCAACTGTGTACCTTTAGTCTCAAGGCCTGTATCTAAAGGGCCCTCGTCGTAACGGTAAAAACCAGAAAGCGCATAATATAAGCCGTCTTCGTTAAGTGGACCGCTCGTTGCAAAATCTAAGCGAGTACGCCCTTGGTCAGAAAGCTCCATTTGTACGGTACTTTGCGGATCATCACTGCCCGTTTTAGAAATATAGTTAATAATGCCGGCCACAGAACCTTGGCCAAATAAATTAGATACACCACCACGCACAAACTCTACGCGCTCAATACCCAAATCATTACGGTAATACACATCAAACGCCGATGAGTTTAAACCAAAAACACTCAAACTAGGTGAACCGTCGTACGACAGTGGCGTAAACTGAAACTGACCCGATGAAGGTAAGCCTCTTACTTGTAGGTTAGTAGCGACTTCACCGCCACCGCCTTCTACTTTAATACCCGGAATATAGCGAAGCACATCCGCTTGGCTACTTGAAGACAGCTTTACCAGCTCGTCTTCACTAATAGATGTTACTGATTGTGGAGTGTCTGAAATAACACGCCCTTTACTGGTACCAGAGACGATAATACGCTCAACGTTGTTAGCTTTTTTTGCTGTATCTGGTGCAGCTTCTTCTGCTGCATAAGCGCCCTGTGCGAGGCATAAAGATACAATAGAGGCGATCGTTGTTTTATTCACGGGTATTCTCCAATTGTGCTAGTTGTCTGTGTGTATTTACTTAGAGTGTGGCTAAGCAAAGCCGAAATAATCAAGTAAACATGTTAGTTTTTTGTTACTTCGAACAGGATTTAAGCACAGAAAAAAAACATTTACAACCCATAATGAGTGCTTTAATATTATCCAAATCGGAAATAACACACAAAGAGCACCCAATATGACTACTATAAACAGCGGTAAAATTGACTCAGCAACGGCTTCATCGCTTGCAGACCTTGCTACTAAAACACTTATAGCAAACGACTTAGGTGGCTATACAGTACCAACACATGGCCTATACCCGTTTCAGTGGAACTGGGATTCAGCCATTACAGCGCTAGGCTGGATGAAATCAGACGAAAGCCGCGCATGGCAAGAAATTGATGTGTTATTTTCAGGCCAATGGGATGATGGCATGGTGCCGCACATCTTGTTTCATAAAGATTCTAATACTTATTTTCCTGGTCCTGACGTATGGGGTTCGGATAAAAAAATTAAAAGTACATCTATTTCACAGCCGCCAGTAGTCGCCACCGTAATGAAAGAAATGCTTGCCAGCGCGAAAGATAAAGCACTTGCAGAACAAAAAGTTAAAGCGTTATTTTCACAAGTAGTTGATTATCATTTATGGTGGTACAACGACCGAGATCCTGAAAAAACAGGTTTAGTAGTAACCTACCACCCGTGGGAATCGGGCATGGATAACAGCCCATCGTGGGATGACGCTCTTCATGCTGTGCCATGTGTAGATTGGGAATATACGCGCCGTGATACAAGTCATGTAGATTCTTCTCAGCGTCCACATAAAAGTGAATACGACCGATTTTTATACCTTGTAGACTTTTTCAAACGTAACAACTTTGACAGCAAAGTAATCTACGAAACCTGTCCGTACAAAATGAATGACCTAGGTATTATTGCTATTTTGCACCGTGCAACCAAAGATTTACTCAAAATGGGTGAACAGCTTGGCTTAAACGATGCTCGCACTGATTACTTAGCACAGCGTTTACAAATAACAGAGCAAGCCATAAATACTTTATGGTGTGAACAAAGCCAGTACTTTTACTGCAGAGATGTATTAACTAACAGCTTGGCTAAAGTTAAAACATCAGCCGCGCTATTAACTGTATATGCAGGTTTAACAAGCGATGAGCAAACTAAAATAATTAATACAGCCACCGAAGATTTTATTGAGTCAAGCCAGTTTAGTGTGGCTTCTACTCACCCTAAAGAGGAAAAATACGAGCCACAACGCTACTGGCGTGGCCCGATTTGGTTACACATCAACTGGATGATAGCCATAGGCCTTAAAGAAGCAGGCTTTGCAACAACGGCTGACAAAATTCAAGATGACACTCGCAACCTAGTTGTTAAGTCAGGCTACTACGAATATTTTAACCCAGAAACAGGTGCAGGCTGTGGTGGTAAAGATTTCTCGTGGACAGCTGCAATTGCATTACATTGGCTACTTGACTAATAACTAAGGCAAGATCATGAAACACACAATATGCTTTGGTGAAGTACTGGTTGATTTACTTTCAAATAAATTGAGCCAAAACAGCAACGAACACGAAGCGTTTACAAAGTTTGCAGGCGGTGCGCCTGCAAACGTAAGCGTTGCTATTGCAAAGCTAGGCGGTAATGCCTACTTTGCAGGAATGCTAAGCACTGATAGCTTTGGCGACTTTTTACATAATGCATTAAAAGAGCAAGGTGTAAAAACCGACTTTATGCGTTTTACCAACCAAGCAAAAACAGCTCTCGCGTTTGTATCACTCGATAACGATGGCGATCGCACGTTTGAGTTTTACCGTGATAACACCGCCGATTTGCACTTTAGTAACGATGACTTTAGTCGCGAATGGTTTGAGCAATGCGATATTTTTCATATTTGCTCAAACACATTAACCGACAAAAACATCAGAAACACCACCGCTTACGGTGTTAAATTTGCAAAACAAAATAACTCAATTGTGAGCTTTGATATTAACTTGCGCCTCAATTTATGGCCAAGCGATGCCAACCCTCGCGAGCATATTTTACCGTTATTAAAAGACTGCTCAATTATTAAAGCCTCAAAAGAAGAGCTTGAATACTTAGCGGGTGAGCAATCGAGCGATGAGTTTATTGCCCAAACACTTAATAACGGTTGTGAGCTATTTGTAGTTACCGATGCAGGCAACCCTATGCATTGGTATACAAAAAATGCCAAGCAAACGCTTCACCCTAAAAAGGTTACTATGGTTGATGCCACCGCTGCAGGAGATGCGTTTGTAGGTGGACTGCTGTATCAACTAGGCTTACAAAACCTAACACCCAGCTCTTTTAGCGAGCTTTGCAACACGCCCGAAACACTAACAACTATTTTTGAATTTGCTTCGTTATGTGGTGCCCATGCCGCATCTTACAAAGGGGCATTTAACTCCCTACCTAACCAAAAGTCTCTACACGATTTTAGGAGCGAACTATGAAAAGCACACCTGATAACTTTAAAAACCGTGAATTTTTAACGCAGCACATTAGCGACACGTTAGCGTTTTATGAGCCAAATATTGACGATGAACACGGTGGTTTTTACCAAAACTTTTCTGATAACGGTGAGGTATTTGATAAACACACGCGCCATTTAGTAAGCTCTACTCGTTTTGTATTTAACTATGCGCGTGCGTACCAAACCTTTAATGACGAAAAGTACCTAAACCGTGTTAAATCGGGAATTGAGTTTATTCGTAAGCATCACCTTGTTGAGCAAACAGGCGGCTATAACTGGTTATTAAAAGTTGAAAACGCTCAAGCTACCGTGCTTGATAACACCAATCATTGTTATGGCTTTGCATTTGTTATTTTAGCGTACAGCTGGGCATATCGCGCAGGTGTTACAGAGGCGCGCGAATACCTCAACGATACATTTCAAACAATGGAAACACATTTTTGGGATGCAAAAGCCGGTTTATATAAAGATCAGCATAACAGCGACTTCACAAAATGTGATTCATACCGCGGCCAAAATGCCAATATGCATACTTGTGAAGCACTTATTGCCGCTTATGAAGCCACAAGAGACGAAATATTTTTAAACCGTGCGCTCACACTTGCCGACAACATGGTTAACCGCCAAGCTAGTTTAATGGGTGGGCTTATTTGGGAGCATTACGATATAAATTGGCAGGTCGATTTAGAGTACAACAAAGACGATCCTAAAAATTTATTTCGTCCGTGGGGCTTTCAACCTGGCCATCAAACAGAGTGGTCAAAACTGCTTATGCTTTTAAATAAGCATAAGCCACAAAAATGGCTTATTGAACGCGCTCAAGCCTTATTTGATAACTCAATAAATGTAGCATGGGATAAAAAGCACGGCGGTATTTGCTACGGCTTTGCCCCTGATAAAACTATTTGCGATGACGATAAATACTTTTGGGTTCAAGCCGAAACTCTGTGTTGTGCAGCGTATCTTTATCAAGCAACAGGGGATGAAAAATATCAGCAATGGTATGACAAAATTTGGCAGTATTCGTGGCAGCATTTAGTTGATCATAAATACGGAGCCTGGTTTAGAATTTTAACCGCTGACAATAAAAAAATAGACACGATGAAAAGCCCAATAGGTAAAACTGATTACCATACAATGGGTGCCTGTTTTGATGTGCTCGAACTATTAAAGTAACTATGTAGTTATAACTTTTACAGTGTTGTGTAGACCTTTTAACCGCCAGCTTGGCGGTTTTTTTTGCGCTGGATTTAATTCACCTCAAAAAGGGTTATCAACTTAACAAAATAATATTTTTTTACAGCCATTTTTTTAAACCTAATCTTTTGAATACCACACCAATAATAGAAAATTTTGCACGCCAGCAGCGTATAGTAATATTAAAGATATAAAAATAAGAGAACAGGTAATGCCCAACGAGAAAGATCCCCACGCCATATGCACAAGCGAACAAGTTGCTTGGCCACGTATTGCCGCAATTGCTGCAATGCTAAGCTTTTCATTACCCACATTTATAACCGGCTTAGAAATTCATCAAAGTTCAAGTGTGAGTAATACACTTTGGGCATTAGTTATTGGATCTATCATTTTAACCGTAATTGGCGGTGCCATGGGCACAATAGGTGTAAAAAGTCGCTTAAGCTCTTATCTGTTAGTAAAAATAGCCTTTGGTAATGCAGGTGCTGGCATTGTAAATATAGCTTTTGCTTTGTCATTAATTGGCTGGTTTGGAGTAAATATTGACTTGTTTTCGAATGCAGTAGTACGCCTACTGAGCGCTGAATTTAATATTATTATGCCTGAGTGGCCAATTGATATAGCTGCTGGCTGCGCCATGCTCATAACCACATTATACGGATTTAAAGCTATTAATGTACTGGCCTCTATTATGATCCCCATTTTAGCTGTTGTGACCGCAATGATGCTATTTGGCGCATTAGATAACATGCCATTTATTGATTTTATTAATTTAGAAAAGTCAGCAGACTTATCACTTGAAGATGGTGTAGCCGCCATTGTTGGTGGCGTTATTATTGGCGCAATTATCTTGCCCGATATAACCCGTTTTTCTAAACAAAAACGTGGCGGCATATACACCTCTTTTATTGCTTATATGATTATTGAACTGCTCGTTATTTTTGTAGCTGTATTTGCAGCAGCCGCCATGCAAGAAACCGAAATACTCAGTTTAATGCTTGCGCTCAACCTAGGATTTTCGGCTTTTTTTATTGTGATTGCAGGAAGTTGGATTTTAAATTCACTAAACTTATACAGTACCGCACTCAGTGTAGAGGCAACTTTTCCGCATTGGCATAAAAAGTGGGTTATTGTTTTATTAGGGCTAGTAGGAATTGGCGCGGCATTTATAAATATTTTAGATATGTTTATTAGCTTTTTAGCATTTTTGTCAGATATTTTTGTGCCCGTTGCAGGCGTTATTATTGTTGATGCATTATTTATAAAGCCTGATGCGTACAACGCCAGTACGCTTACCAATAACGCGCGCTTTTCTGTACCTGCATTTACGGCTTGGTTTGTAGGTGCGGCATTTGCAGTGTGTAATGGGGCGATATTTAACGTGTCATTGAGTGGCATTACTGTTATTGATGCCATTATTTTAACCGCAATTATTTATACTTTTTTTGTAAAATTGATTAAGCCAAAACCGGTTAACAAGCACTAAGCACTTATAACTAACCAAGGCGCTTAATCAGCGCCTTGTTCGTCTTCTTCTATTTTCATTTCGTCTCGCCATCTTAGTTTTTCAAGCGGGTAGCCTAAAAAGAACTTGGCTCGCTCAAGCACGATACGTGTGGTTAATTTTTTAATCGTATAATTACTACTGCCCGTTAACTTATCGCACATTGCATTAAGCGCCTGAATATCTGCAAAACAACAAAAAGAAATATAATCAATATCACCACTTAACTGCATGCAATCCATTATTTCAGGGATATCGTGTATTTCAGCTAAAAACTTACGCCTAGCAGCTAAATTATTGTCCTCAAGCGTAAATTCCATATAAGCAAACACATGTTCACATATTTGTTCAAGATTAATATCGGCATGAAATGTACGAAAATACCCAGCTTCTTTTAATGCTTTAACGCGTTGAAAACAAGCGCTGGGAGAAAGGTTTACTCGCTCTGCCAACTCTACATTAGTGAGATCGGCAGTAAGATGCACTATTGCTAATATTTTTTGGTTATATCTGTCTATTTTTATCGTTTTTTTCATAACTGGTTTCACATTGAAAAATAATTAATTTTGTAAACCTATTGTCAAAATGTACATAAAACTTAGCGCCTGCTAGATATTTTCACAATATGTTTGTGCTCATTTGAGGTTTTACAAAATATTATTTTGTCTGAAAAAGCGACAATGTTTGTACGTTAAAAACATTACCTTAGTCGTGACATTAGGACATATAACATGAGCAGATACAATAGAACAAAATTCCATAAAACGCTTTTAGCATCGGCGGTGAGTTTATCGTGCTTGTCACACGTTAATGCACAAGAACAAAATAATACAGCCAACACTATCGAAAAAATTTCTGTTATCTCTCGAGGACGTGTTGAGTCAATTCAAAACGTGCCAGACTCTGTTACCGCCTTTAGCGCCGATACGATTGAAAAATCTCGTATTACCAGCTTTCGCGATGTTGCTAATTTAACGCCTAATTTGTCGCAACTTGATAACTTTAGACCCGGCCTTGCGCGCATAACTATTCGAGGGTTAATTACACCGCAAGTGGGCGATCCGCCGCTTGCATTTGTTGTTGATGGTGTAACTGCCCCCGATTTAGAGTTTATTAACCAAGACTTGGTAGATATTGAACGCATTGAAGTTATGCGTGGCGCGCAAGGCGCACTGTACGGCCGTGGTGCCATTGGTGGTGCGGTTATTGTTACCACAAAAAAACCAATTGAAGACTTCGAAGGTAAAGTTAAAGGATCAATTGGCAACGGCAATACCTATAACCTAAATGCAGTTGTGTCAGGGTCGTTAAATGATGAAAACACGGCTTATTTTAGAGCCGGTGGTTACATTAAAGATACCGATGGCCTCATTAAAAACACCTACACAGGCGATAAAGCCGATCCATTAAAAGAGCAATCAGTATTTTCTCAATTAGAATTTGAATTAACTGAAGACACATCAATAAACCTTAAAGGTAAATACACGTCGAGCGAAGCGGGTTTTGCTTACTATCAAGGCGTAAACGATGACACTATTGAAGACTTCTCAATTAATACCTCGCAAAATATTATTAACGAAGACGAGCGTGATGTGTATGAGCTAAGCGCTAAACTTACCCAACATTACGATTTAGGTAAGTTTGAGTTTGTAACTGCCTACAGCAATTCAGAAAACGAGCACTTTTACGATGGCGACTACTCTGCCGATGCAACCTTTATTGACGAAGACGGTTTTTTTAGAGCACCGTTTGGTACTGAAGGATTATACGATGTTGAATCGTTAACTGTTGAGTCTCGATTTATATCCCAGTCAGATCAGGAGTTTAGATGGTCTGTGTCGGCATTTTATCAACAGCGCGACCGCGACACTGCGGTACTTTTTTACGATGACTTTACCGATGCACAAATACTCACCCGTAAAGACTTTGCAAACGATGAACCTTACTTATCTATTATCGATAATAACAGCAGTGATGCGTGGGCTCTTGCGGGGCAATTTAACTACGATATTACCTCGCAGTTAGAGTTAACCGGCGCACTACGTTACGATCACGATACACGTGAATCGTTCGACCCAACTAATAAAACAGATACTTACGCTAAAAAGTCGTTTAGCCAACTACAGCCAAAAGTAACTTTAGGATACCAAGTTACGGATGACTTTTTACTTTATACAGGTTATTCGCACGGATTTAGAAGTGGCGGCTTTAATGAGCCTGCAGAAGGAATTAGCCGTACCTTTGATCAAGAAGTGTCTGATAGCTACGAAATGGGTTTTAAAACGTCTTTGTTTGATAGCAAATTAACCCTTAATGGAGCTGCGTTTATTATTGACCAAGACGATGCTCAATTTACGCAATTTAATGTAGATACATACACCCTCGAAAATCTATCAATTGATGAAGTGCGAACCAAAGGCTTAGAGCTAGAAGCGGCCTATGCAGCCACCAGCAATTTAAGCATAAACCTAAGCGCCGGTATTATTGATTCAGAAATAAAAAGCTTTGCACTGCGCCCTGAGCTTACTGGCAGACCACAGTTTTGGGTCCCTGAATACAACTACAGCATATCGGCCAATCATAATACGCAATTAAACGGCCAGTGGTCACTGTTTTCCCGCGCGGAGGTATTAATAGAAGGGCCTAAAACCTTCAGCATTGATATTCCAGATGTAGAGTCATCACGCTACACCTACCTTAATGCCGGGGTTGGCATTAAATCTGAGCAATGGACAGTGCAAGTTTACGTAGACAACCTCACTGATGAGCGTGCCATTGAAGATATATTTTTATATGGCGATGGGATTACTGAACTTGCGCGCCAACCTAATAAACCACGTAGTTACGGCGTAGAGCTAAGCTACGATTTTTAATTTCAACTCTCAAATAGCTGCTTTAAACAATCTTAAGGCAGCCTCTTTTTTAGATAACCAATAGCGATACACACATGCAAATTCTTAATCGTGAACAACTAATTGATATTTTATACGGCTGCGCCATTTTAGGTACCGGTGGTGGCGGTGAGCTAAGTGAAGGCATAAATTACATTGACGAAGCCCTTGCACTAGGTAAAACGTTTAAACTTATTAGCGCAGATGAAGTACCCGCAGGCGAACTTGTATGCACACCTTATATTTTAGGGGCAATCTCGCCACTAACAGATACGGAAGAGCGCGCTTACGCTAATCTCCCACGTACAGGTAAGCATTCTATTTTAGCGGCATACGATCGCGCCCTTGAGTACATGAATAAAGAATCTATTTACGGAACGATTTGTTGCGAACTAGGTGGCGCTAACACTGCGGTATCGTTTTATTTAGCGGCTATGTTTGATGGCTACATCATTGATGCCGACCCTGCTGGACGAGCAGTTCCTGAAATTACCCACTCAACCTATTATTTAAATAATTTACCCGCAGCACCAATTATTACCGCAAACGAATTTGGCGAATGCTTTATTTGTGAAAACGTTATGGATGACTTACGCGCTGAAACCGTAGTGCGTGCCCTTGCCAAAATAAGCCGTAACGACATCGCAGCCATTGATCATATTCTTCCTATTGACCAGATGAAAGATGCGGTTATTCACGGCACGATAAGTAAAGCATTAAAGCTTGGAAGAGCCATGCGTGAAGCCAACAACTCAAATGAAAACACTATTAATGTAGTTGCCGAGCAAGGTAATGGATTTGTCGCGTTTGAAGGAGTTGTTAGTGAGTTTGAATTTAAAACACTTGAAGGCTTTACTATAGGCGAAGTTATGCTTGCTGGTACTGGCGAGTTTGCTGGTAACAGTTATAAAATTACGGTTAAAAACGAAAATATGGCTGCGTTTTTAAATAAAGAAGTACACGTTACCATCCCTGATTTAATTTGTTGCCTAAACACACAAGCGGGTACGCCAATCACCAACCCAAATTATGAAATAGGTATGCCTGTATCCGTTATTATTTTGCCAGCACCTGTTGAGTTTACAACACCAAAAGGACTTTCTATATTTGGCCCTAATTACGCAGGCGTTAAGAGTGATTATCGCCCTGCTATAAATAGTTAACTATTCAGCTCTAACCTGAATTATTATAAAGCTTAGCGTGGTTAGCGTTTAACCCGTTAAGCTTTTATATAAATAACTCACTTCCAACCTGTAATACTCTTTTAATCAAAGTTAAAAAGCTATAATAAAAATCTTATATAGGTAATAATCTTTAAATTAATGGACTCAAGGGTTATTTGGTATGTTAGGTTTTTGGTATAAGGAGTTTCCGCAATACCCTAAAGATCATAAAGACTTTTGGCGTACTCGTTTAATAGCCCACTCTTTACTAATAACTACGAGTTATTTTTTAGTTTTAACACTCCTCAACCTTTTCTACTTTGAAAGCTATGACATTGCTTTAATTGATGCCCTAGGGCTGACTATATCACTAGGTATCTATACTTGGTTTAATAAAACAGCCAACGTAAATGCAGCAGCATGGGCCGTTGCCCTTATGGTTGTTAGCTTAATAATGCTGTTTGTGATTTCTGTAGGCGGACATGCGCATTCTTTATTTTGGGCAACGTTGATCCCGCCTTTTAGCTTTTTTTTAGTTGGAAGGAACTGGGGAAGCCTATTTAGTATAGTCGCTTTTGCTATTTGTGCGTATCTTGTGTATTTACAACAACAGCAAACTGTAACAATTGGCTTAGGCTCTTTATTTAATCTTATAGAGGTAAGCCTTGCTCATATTTTAATTTTTAGGTTTTACGAAAAAACACGGTTTTCGGCATACACTCGATTATCTATCCGTAACTTAGAAATTCAACACTTAGCAGAAACCGATAAGTTAACGGGGCTTTATAACAGGCAAAAATTTGATTTTGAATTATCACAGTTAATTGCTAAAAATGACGTTTTTAAAACCCCATATTGCTTACTTATTTGCGATATAGATCACTTCAAAAATATAAACGATACCTACGGGCATTTGGTTGGTGATAACGTGCTAACTGAATTTGCAAAAATATTAAAAAGCCGTATGGGAAATGACGCACTTATTGCGCGATGGGGTGGAGAAGAATTCACTATTATTTTATCCAACACCTCTTTAAATGATAGCGCTAAAAAAGCCGATGACCTGATAAAGTATATTGCCGAAAACACAGTTACAAATGTAGCATTTACTATAAGTATTGGATTAGCAACGATACAAAAAGACGATACAGTGCTAAAACTACTGGAGCGGGCTGATACAGCGCTATATAAGGCTAAAAATAATGGACGCAATAAAGTATGTGTTAGCGATAACGATTCAACCGTTATCGCTCAATCAACTTACTTAGATGGGTTTATAGCCTAAACTTAAGCGTGCTGCCCACAAGCAAATCCACAGCTCCACGCATATTGGAAGTTGTAGCCTCCAAGCCACCCTGTTACGTCAGTTACTTCGCCTATAAAGTATAGGCCTTTAGCTTTTTTAGCTTCAAAGGTTTTTGAGCTCAACTCGTCGGTATCTACACCGCCCAATGTTACTTCTGCTGTTCTATAACCTTCTGTGCCATTGGGTTTAATTTGCCACGCATGAATATAATTTACTAACTCATTTATTTGAGCATGGGTAAGCTGATTAATATTACAATCTGGTATCGCTTTGCTTTCGTGCAGTATTTCTATAAAGCGTTTAGGTAAAATAGTTGCAAGGCTATTTTTTAAGGACTTTTGGGCTTGCGTTTCTCGCCAATCAGCAAGTTGCTGCCTTAAATCAATTTCAGGTAATAAGTTTATAGTTACAGCCTGCCCTGCTCGCCAAAATGAGCTTATTTGCAATATTGCTGGGCCCGATAACCCTCGGTGAGTAAAGAGGATGTTTTCTTTAAATACGGTGCCGTCTTCGCTTGAAACTTCACAAGGGATACTAATTCCCGAGAGCCCTTCAAAACGCTCTTTATCATGCTGATGCAAAGTAAACGGCACAAGTGCAGCCATAGTTGGTAACACGCTTAAGCCAAACTGCTCTGCAATTTTATAACCTATTGGTGTAGCCCCTAGTTTTGGCATAGTTAAGCCACCTGATGCTATAACTAACGACTCACAGCTTAAGGTTTCTTGCTCTGTGGTAACGCTATAGCCGGTTTCGGTTTTTGATACGCTGATCACTTCACTGCGTAGTTTTATATTTACCCCGGCCCACTCACATTCGGTCAGTAAAATATCAACAATGTCTTGTGCATTGTTATCGCAAAAAAGCTGACCTAGTGTTTTATGGTGATACGCCAAGCCATGTCTGTCTACCAGCTCAATAAAGTCATGCTGTGTATAGCGACTTAAACATGATTTAACAAAATGAGCATTTGCGCATAAGTAGTTATCAGGGGTTGCGTTTTCATTTGTAAAATTACAACGCCCACCACCACTTATTAAAATTTTACGACCTGGTTTTTTCCCCATATCAAGTACTGTAACGCTTCGGCCACGGTATCCAGCTTGCGCTGCACACATTAATCCTGCAGCTCCCGCACCTATTACAATTACATCTACTTGACTCATTATTTTACCCTACTAAAAAATTTTTCCGATTATAGCAAAGTTTGATAGCTAACAACGTAGCATTTAAATTATTAGCAATAACACAACAAAAACGCATCAGTAATAAGTCGGGAATAATTACCCGCACAATAAACCAACCCTTTATACTTATTTTTAATTTATATGACAAATACTAAACAACGAGTAAACCGCTAAAAACCTGAGTTATAACTAAATGAAAGAGGTACATAATAAATTGATATTTTAACCTAGTTAACAGATCGTTTACTTTTGTTCCCGCATCGTGATCCTACATCACGAAATAATAAATAAAAATCTAGGGATAATTATGACAACAAGTAAAACTTTTAAAAGATGCGCAATTGCAATTACAGTTAGTACGCTTTTTGCTGCAACATCTGGCATGGCTCAATCAGTTTCAAGTTCAATGGCTGAAACATCGGCTAAACTACAAAGCCAAGGCGGTTTCGAAACTCAGTTCATTATTAAATATAAAAATAATAACGAAATGGCGAGCCTCTCAACTGCAGACGCAAGCCCAGCTAGCATGAAAAAGCGCGCACAAAGCTTTGTTAAAAACTTCGCTTCTAAAAAAGGCAAAGTAAAAGCAAAATACGTTCGTGCAATGGCACTTAATAATCATCACGTAATGCGTGCTGATAAAAAATTAAGTGCGGCTGAGGCCCAAGAGTTTATGCAAGAAATGGTTGATTCTGGCAATGTTGAATACATTGAAGTGGATCAAATGCTAAAGCCGTTTTCAACTCCTAACGATCCACGTTTTGATGACCAATGGCACTACTACGAGCAAGCCGGTGGTTTAAACTTACCGACCGCATGGGATACCGCAACGGGTAGCGGTGTAGTTGTAGCTGTACTAGATACGGGCTACCGCCCTCATGCTGATTTAAACGCTAATATTTTACCGGGTTACGATATGATCTCTAACCTTTCGGTAGCTAATGACGGTGGTGGTCGCGATAGCGATGCACGTGATCCTGGTGATGCAGTTGCTGCGAATGAATGTGGTACTAACGGTGCACAAAACTCTAGCTGGCATGGCACGCACGTAGCAGGCACAGTTGCTGCGGTAACCAATAACGGTGAAGGTGTTGCAGGCGTAGCTTATAACGCAAAAGTAGTGCCTGTTCGTGTACTAGGTAAGTGTGGTGGTTTAACCTCTGATATTGCAGACGGTATTATTTGGGCATCTGGTGGAAGTGTTTCAGGTATTCCTGCTAACTCAAACCCTGCTGATGTAATTAATATGAGTTTAGGTGGGAGCGGTTCATGTAGCTCTACAACTCAAAATGCAATTAACACAGCACGTAGTAACGGCACTGTGGTAGTTATTGCTGCAGGTAACGATAACGATAACTCAGCAAACTACAACCCAGGTAACTGTAACGGTGTAGTAAACGTAGCCTCAGTGGGCCGTAATGGCGGCAGAGCTTATTACTCAAACTACGGTAGCAATATTGATGTTGCAGCACCAGGTGGCGCACAAAGCTTTGCAAACGACTCTGAAGGCGTTCTATCAACTTACAATTCAGGTTCGTCTACACCTTCAAGCGACAGCTATGGCTTTTCACAAGGTACATCAATGGCTGCGCCCCACGTAGCAGGTGTTGCGGCACTTATTAAGCAAGCAAAGCCAGATGCAACGCCTGACGAAATAGAAAGTATTTTAAAATCAACTACCCGTTCGTTCCCTGCAACATGTACTAGCTGTGGTACGGGTATTGTTGATGCTGCCGCAGCTGTTGCAGCAGCAAGTGGCGGCACTACTCCACCTACCGGTGGCGATAGCGAGCTTATTAATGGTGAAGCTAAAACAGGTTTAAGTGGGGCTGCAAATGCACAAGCATTTTACACGATGACAGTACCAAGCGGTGCAACTAACGTAACATTCACTATGAGTGGTGGTACTGGCGATGCTGATTTATACGTACGTGCAGGCAGTAAACCTACAACTACTACCTATGGTTGTCGTCCATATAAAGGCGGTAATAGCGAAGAGTGTTCTATTGATAACCCTACTGCGGGAACTTACCACGTAATGCTTAACGGCTACTCTGCGTATTCAGCTGTTAGCTTAGTAGGTAATATTACTGGTGGTTCATCATCGGGTGGCGGTTCAGGTACTCCACAAGCAGGTGGCGGCACTATAAGCGATGTGTCAGCCAATACTGGGCAGTGGAAACATTACACGTTAGATGTACCAGCTGGAATGACTACGTTTACAGTAACAACATCGGGTGGCAGTGGCGATGCTGATTTATTTGTAAAATACGGTAGCCAACCAACAGCAAGCTCATACGATTGCCGCCCTTATAAAAATGGCAATGCAGAAACATGTACATTTACTAATCCACAAGCAGGTACTTGGCACTTAAGCGTTAACGCTTATAGCACTTTCTCTGGTTTAACGCTTAGCGGGCAATACCAACCGTAATTTAAAGTTTGGGCCTTTAATAAAAAAAACCGATGTTGCTGCCAACATCGGTTTTTCAATAATAACTAGCAGATTAGTTAAAACTAAAATCTACACTTTATTACTGTTATAGCTTCTCTAGTACTGATTCTGCGCGGCTTACAACAAACTCTTTGTCTTGTTCTACAAATAAACCTGTTACTAGCGCATTTTCAATAATCATAGCGTAACGCGTTGAACGTATACCACCAAAACTAGCAGTATCTTTATCAAGCCCTAAAGATTTAGTGAAACTTCCATCGCCATCCCCAAGCATTGTAATTTCTTGCGCGTTTTGTGAGTCACCCCATGCTTTCATAACAAATGCATCATTAACAGATACACAGTAAATAGCATCAACACCTTTTGCTTTAATTTTATCAGCAAGGGTAATAAATTCAGGTAAATGGGCATTTGAACACGTTGGTGTAAACGCACCAGGTACTGCAAATAACACGACTTTTTTACCTTCAAACAATTCTTTATTTGTAAGAGATTGCATACCGTCGTCAGTTAATTGCGTTAACGTCACTGCTGGTAATTCTTGGCCTTGCTCAATCATGGTAATTCCTTGAAAAGATTAATACAGAATAAGTAACAATCGTACTACGTAGCCTACACTACTAGGTATAAAAAGTACGGCTAACTTAGTAGCTCAAAATAGCCTACCATAGAACGAAGAATACGCGCTGTATTAAGGTAAATTCAAATCATTTATAAAACTTGAAAAATCATTACCTAGCTTTTCATCTCGCAGACTGTACTCAACAATTGCTTTTAAGTAGCCTAACTTGTCTCCACAATCGTGAGAGCGACCACTCATATGAAATGCTTCAACGGTTTCTTGTGCCATTAATGCGTCAATAGAATCTGTAAGTTGTATTTCACCGCCAGCACCTACAGACGTTTTTGCAAGTAGAGGCCAAATATTCTTACTCAGTACATATCGCCCTACAACAGCTAGATTAGAAGGCGCTAAATCTGCATCAGGTTTTTCAACCATTGCTTTAATTGCAGCACTTTTACCGGGCATTAACTCAACACCGTTTATATCAGCAATACCATATTTACTAACGTCTTCTTTAGCTACCGGCTCAAGCATTATTTGGCTTGCTTGAGTTTCTTTAAAGCGTTTAATCATGGCCGCTAAGTTTTCAGTTTCTTGATCCGCAGTATAGGCATCAAGTATCACATCAGGCAGGAGCACAACAAAGTTGTTATCACCAACTATTGGTTTAGCGCATAAAATAGCATGCCCTAGCCCTTTAGCTTCACCTTGGCGTACACTCATAATAGTTACATCATTTGGACAAATAGAGCGAATTTCATCTAATAAAGCTCGTTTAACACGCTTCTCAAGAGTCGCTTCTAGTTCATAACTTGTATCAAAGTGGTTTTCGATTGCATTTTTAGAGCTATGCGTAACTAACACAATATCTTTAATACCAGCGGACACACATTCGCTGACAATATATTGAATTAGAGGCTTATCGACTATTGGGAGCATTTCTTTTGGGATAGCTTTTGTCATAGGGAGCATTCTCGTCCCTAAGCCAGCTACTGGAATTACAGCTTTCATATCTGTCCTTAGTGATTAAGTTTGTAAATAATATCAATTCGCTTAATTAAGTGATCTATTTTTAGGATGGAAAAACGTGTTGATAGCTAGGCAAAAAATTCGCTACTTAGTTGTTCTAAATGAGAATTTTTAACACAGGTGCGACACGTTTAGCCCCGCAAAATAATTAAGTATTATTGCGTATTGGTACAAACTAGCAGATACAAAATAGATACCAGCTGAATAAAGTTACCTCTTTTGAAGAAGTAAATTTGAAGCTGTTTATTAAACAGAGTCTCTACATTTTTGGTTATTTAAAATGAGCAGGTAAGTTATGAAGTTTATTAATGATTTTGTTGTGGGGTGAGATTACATTAGCTAAACGAAAAAAGCCTGGGTTTGCTATAAATAACAAACCCAGACCAATAAATTTCTAACTAAAGGTCGCGTTACAAAACCTTTTTATAATTAAAGACCTGCACGCTCTTTAATTACTGCAATAAGCGGTGAGCTGGCAAAATTCCCTTCAGCCCAAGCAATATCAGCACCATCTGTTAACGCACTTTTTGATAAGTTTTTAACTATATACTCACCAGTATCTACTGCATTACTAGCAACAGCATGACGTAATAAGTTATTACCATTACATTGTACTGCATCATAAATATTACGAATTTTTACACGAGAGCTTTTAAGCTTGCTGCGTAATCGGTTTTTATCGTCTGCCGCAATATATTCACAAATAGATACTGCTAATTGATCTTCAGCATTTACAGGTGCTGTATACGAAAACGAACTAACAGCTACAACGGCAGTAAGTGCAACTAGCTTTGGTAATTTAAACATGACAAACCCTTTATAATACTTTGTTCTTATATAGACTATCGAATATTATATCAATCTATCAAAATTTACGCAATAATGTTAACGTTCTTTATATAAAGTTACGAATTTATAACTAGATAAATTCTTGTCATCCGGATGGTTTTCTTGCTCTTCTTTCACGTACCAATTAGCAACTTTATTGTAATCTGGAAACTGTGTATCGCCTTTAACATCTAAATCAATAAAAGTTAGATACAGGCGTTCTGCTTTTGGTAAAAATTGCTCATAGATATTACCACCACCAATAATCATTACTTCTTCAGCAGTAGTAACGAGTTCTAATGCGGCATCTGGCGTAGTTACTACTTCAATACCCTGTGCAGTATATTCGCTGTTTCGAGTAATAATAATATTACGGCGCCCAGGTAATGGACGGCCTATAGACTCAAAAGTTTTACGACCCATGATCACAGGCTTACCCGTAGTGACCTTTTTAAAATGCTGAAGATCTGCAGGTAAATGCCATGGCATTTTATTATCTAGACCAATTACACGGTTATTTGCCATTGCTGCAATCATTGAAATTATCATAATAAACACCTAGTACTTTATTCTTAAACAAAGAAAAAGGAGCATAAGCTCCTTTTTAGTAAATTCTATTTAATTAACGCTCGTAGACAACTTCTACGTCGTAATCATCTTCATCCCAGTCATCCCAATCATCATCATTGCCCTTACCTTTAGTGGCTTTTTCATGATAGGTATCCCACTTAAATTCAACTTCTTCATCTTCCACTTGTACAAACTTCTCTTTAGGCATGCTATCAAGTAGTGTCATTATGTTGTGGATTAATGGTTGAGTGTTAAGTTTATTAATTGCTGAAATGTGATAGATATTTTCAGTTTCGCCCAGCTCTTCTGCAATCGATTCGCATAACGCTTTTGCTTCATCCTCTGGTAATAAATCTATTTTATTAAATACTAACCAGCGTGGCTTCTCAGCTAATTTAGGGCTGTATTGGTGCAGCTCGTTAATAATCGAAAACGCATTATCAACAGGGTTTGAACCATCTACCGGCATTACATCAATAATGTGTAATAACACACGACAACGCTCTAAATGTTTCAAAAAGCGAATACCTAGGCCTGCGCCATCAGATGCACCTTCAATTAGACCCGGAATATCGGCTATAACAAATGATTTATTTGCTTCAGGACGTACTACACCTAAATTAGGAATAAGCGTCGTGAATGGGTAATCAGCTACTTTTGGTCTTGCTGCAGATACACTGCGGATAAACGTAGATTTACCGGCATTTGGCAATCCAAGTAAGCCAACATCAGCTAATAATAGTAACTCTAATTTTAAGTTACGTACTTCACCTGGTGTGCCTAATGTTTTTTGACGAGGTGCTCGGTTAGTACTTGATTTAAAACGCGCATTCCCCAAGCCGTGGAAACCACCTTTTGCAACCAAAATTCGTTGACCATGTTGCGTTAAATCGCCAAGTCCCTCTTGGGTATCAACATCCATGATGCGCGTGCCCACAGGCACCATAACAAATAAGTCATCAGCTTTTCGGCCTGTACAGTTACGGCTACGACCGTTAGTACCACGTTCAGCTCTATGGAAGCGCTCAAACTGATAATCAATTAAGGTATTTAAGTTTTCATCAGCTTGTAGATAAACACTACCACCGTCTCCACCGTCACCGCCGTCTGGTCCACCATCTGGAACATATTTTTCACGACGGAAAGACACGATGCCGCTGCCACCGTCTCCAGCTTCTGCGCGAATTTCTACTTCATCTACAAACTTCATGATTACTCACTTTAGGGATTGGCTTGTTTAATAACTCTATTATATACCCAAGCCAGCACAAATGCAGGCTTGGGTATATATTGGCTGACTACAAAACAAAAAACCCCGCAAAGGCGGGGTTTTTAACTACCTTACTGATTACTCAGTTACGATAGTTACGTATTTACGGTTTAAAGGACCTTTTTGTTCAAACTGAACTTTACCATCTGCTTTTGCGAAGATAGTGTGGTCTTTACCGATACCTACGTTAGTACCAGGGTGGAAACGAGTTCCACGCTGACGAACAATGATGCTACCCGCTAGAACTGATTCGCCACCAAAACGCTTAACACCAAGGCGTTTGCTTTCTGAATCGCGACCGTTACGAGTACTACCAGCTGCTTTTTTATGTGCCATTTCTAAGTACCTCTAATTAAGCGCTAATGCTAGTGATTTTAACTTCAGTGAACCATTGACGATGGCCCATTTGCTTACGAGAATGCTTACGGCGTCTAAATTTAACAACCTTAATCTTCTCACCGCGACCATGTGAAACAACCTCAGCTGTTATCTTGCCACCGTTTACGAACGGTACACCGATCTCGATTTTCTCACCATCAGCAACTAAAAGTACTGAATCAAATTCTACTGCCGCACCAGTTTCAACGTCTAATTTTTCAAGACGAATCGTTTGACCTTCAGTCACACGATGCTGTTTACCACCACTTTGGAAAACCGCGTACATAATTAACTCCGTCTGTGCACCCTCAAATCGGCGCAACTAAAATATTCTTCGATAGGGCGCGAAGTTTACGCTAACGCGAAATAACTAGCAAGCCTATTTTGTAATTAAAATGAATAAAAAGTAGCTGCTTTGAGAGCAATTCAATATTTACCCCATTTTATATTAATTGGCCCTTTTGCCAAGCGCTTTTTAACTCTTAGCCGAAATAAATTAATGTACTCAAATATGACCCTCACAGCTCAATATCTAAGCACACCATAAACTCTATATTGATTATCAATTAATCAGTTATCTTGGCTAATTCAGTCTAAATTAAGTACTTTAATAGTGTTTTTTCAATCAATCGTCACAAAATATCGAGCTAGTGCATTTTTTGTTGTACAATCTGCGCCGTTCACACATAAAAATTGGCTCGGAGATCAATGGATATAAAAGCTATCCAGGCGTTAATCGAAAGCGATATGAATGACGTCAATCAACTTATACATGCGCAAATGCGCTCAGATGTGGCGTTAGTTAATCAGCTTGGTTTATATATAGTTAGCAGTGGCGGCAAACGCGTTCGTCCAATGCTGGCTATTTTAGCAGCCAAAGCGCTCGGTTATCAGGGTAAAGATCACATAACACTTGCAACAATTGTTGAGTTTATCCATACAGCAACGCTATTGCATGATGATGTTGTAGATGAATCAAACTTACGACGTGGCACGCCTACAGCAAATGCTGAATTTGGTAATGCTGCTAGCGTATTGGTCGGTGACTTTATTTACACTCGCTCATTTCAGCTTATGGTTGGCCTTGGAAAAATGCAGATTATGCAAGTACTTGCCGATGCAACAAACATTATTGCTGAAGGTGAAGTATTGCAGCTGATGAACTGCAATGACCCAGATACGACTGAAGCCAGCTATATGCAGGTTATTTACTCTAAAACGGCTAAATTATTTGAAGCAGCTACAGGCCTTGCTGCCATTATCACAGAGCAAGACCAAGCGACACTTGATGCACTAAACCTATACGGTATGCATTTAGGTACTGCGTTTCAACTAGTAGATGACGTACTCGATTACAATGCAGATGCTGAGCAGCTAGGTAAAAACATTGGCGATGATTTAGCTGAAGGCAAACCAACCCTTCCGCTTATTTATGCTATGCAACATGGTAGCGAGCAGCAAACACAGCTCATTCGTGATGCAATAGAGCACAGTAATGGTATGGAGCATTTAGAAGAAATTTTAACTGCACTAAAACAAACTAATGCGCTTGAGTTTACAATGCAAAAAGCAGAGCTTGAGGCCGAAAAAGCCATTGCCTGTTTAGATTTTTTAGCTGAGTCTGACTATAAGCAAGCACTTATAAGCCTTGCCCGTATTGCGGTTGACCGCGACCACTAGTTTTAACTAGTTACACAGTGTGACATTAATTCTGAGCAATAAAAAAGCCTGCGAATGCAGGCTTTTTTATATACCAATTTTATCAAAACATTAAGCATTCTTTCGGGCTAAATAACTCATTAGCTGCGTTAAATATTATTTATATAGAACAACTATACATCGTAATATTTGCCTTGCTAACGAGCTATTTATCCATCGTAATAACTGCTCATTTATTTAATGCAATTGGTATCGCTCAAACTGGCTATTACGCCATGAAATCAACACCTTCTTTGATGTCTTTTTTCAGAGTTTCAAGCATGTCATTTTTTGCTTTTGTTTCAAATGCGCTTAGTTCGCCGTAAGAAAGAATTTCTTCTACACCGTTTTTACCTAAACGTACTGGATGTGCAAAGTACTCTGCATCGCCATTTTCAACAGCAACGTAAGCGTAATCTACAACTTCTTCACCTTGTAGGCCTTTAACTAAAGACATACAAAAACGAGCTGCAGCAGCACCCATAGATAGCGTAGCTGAACCACCGCCTGCTTTAGCATTTACAACTTCAGTACCCGCATTTTGGATACGTGGAGTAAGTGCAGCAACTTCTTCATCAGTGAAAGAAACACCTTCAACTTGAGAAAGTAGAGGCAGAATAGTTGTGCCTGAGTGACCACCAATTACTGGTACTTTTACAGTTGCTACGTCTACGCCTTTAAGTTCAGCAACAAATGCTTCTGAACGAATAACGTCAAGCGTAGTAATACCGAATACGCGTTTAGCGTCGTAAGTACCTGCTTTTTTGAATACTTCAGCAACAATTGGAACTGTGCCGTTTACTGGGTTAGTAATAATACCTACTAACGCTTTAGGACAGCTGGCAACAATGCCTTCTGCTAAAGTTTTGATGATGCCAGCATTTACATTGAATAAATCAGCACGATCCATACCTGGTTTACGTGGCATACCCGCTGGGATAAGAACGATGTCAGAACCTTCAAGCGCTTTATTTAAATCGTCTGCGCCAAAGCCTGCAACTTTAACATCTGTTGGGATGTGAGAAAGGTCAACCGCAACACCTGGTACCACTGGTGCAACATCATAAAGTGATAATTCAGAGCCAGCTGGTAAGCCTGTTTTTAATAATAAAGACAACGCTTGGCCGATACCGCCTGCAGCACCTAATACAGCAACTTTCATTGGAATTCTCCGTAATTTGAGGTAGGAAACATTTGTGGCTCTTAAGATAATGAAATTAGCGACTAAAAACAAATTTATCCTGTCTATTTCAAGTATATTTTCGACCATAGTCGTAAACTTATGTGATTTAACGCATCAAACTGGCAAGTTAACTAAACAACTGCTGCATAATTATTCATTTTTGTGTAGAATTTGCAGCATAAATAACAAAAACGAATAAAGACTATGCAACCACAAGATAAACAAGAAGCACTGGTAAAAGCATTTAAATCACTATTAAAAGAAGAAAATTTTGGCTCTCAAGGCGAAATAGTTGATGCGTTAAAAGATCAAGGTTTTGACAATATAAGCCAAAGTAAAGTTTCACGCATGTTAAGTAAGTTTGGCGCTGTACGTACACGTAATGCCAAGCAAGAAATGGTTTACTGCTTACCTGCTGAAATGGGTGTACCTACGGCTAAAAGCCCATTACGCCAATTAGTAATCGACATTATGCACAACGAAATGATGATCATTATTCGTACCAGCCCTGGTGCTGCTCAGCTTATTGCACGTTTATTAGATTCATTAGGTAAAGCAGATGGCGTACTAGGAACTATTGCCGGCGATGACACTATTTTTATCGCTCCTGCTAAAATATCTGAAATAGATGTAACACTTGAACGTGTTCGCATTTTATTTGATACGGTTTAATAGCAAACTAAATTTGTTTTAAAAACCCGACTGAAGGCGCAAAGAAAGCAGAACCCATATCGGCTTGAGTAAAATCAAGCCAGTGGTCGTAACAATCCCCTTCCCCTAAACGACTATTAAGTACTTTTTCAAATGCGGTACCCGTACAAGCGCATGTAATTGATAACATTCCCTGCTCATATACATCGCCATAAGGCATGCTCTGATTTAATAGTAGCGGTTGTCCGTCTTCGTCTTTTAGCTCACTTCGCGAAGCATGGCTGGTTTCAATTGCGGGGGTAATTAGTGTGTTATCAAGGCGCGTACGCCCCATTATTTGTTCTTGCTCGCTCAATGATAAGTGCTGCCACATAGTTAAGTCATGCTTATAACGCTGTACATGAATATAACTTCCCTGATCTTCAAAGCTACCAGGGTTGCTGATTAAAGCCGTAGCGCGCTTTTTTCTTCCATGTGCGGTGTCGCCACCATAAATAAAACCGTTAAAATCACGACCATCTAAAAAGCGAAAATTCCGAATTTGCTCCACCAGCTCTACATCGGGGGCAAATAATTTTAAAATTTGCAGCGCAAATAAATGGTTAACATCTTCACGGTCAGAGCGAATTTGTACAAATAAATCACACGGTTGTACGCTCATTTGGTGATCGCTATGGGTTATATTGGGAAAGCTCTGTAATTCGCTTGGAATGTATTCAGGGAGGATATGCGGCCAGTATTGCGCACCAATAGCAACCATACAAGAGAGCATTGATTCTGAAAATTGATCGCTAAACTCTTCTTCTATAGCGCTTACTTGTTTTAACTTTGCGCGAAGTGATTCGTCTTGACCATCAAACACATTAAAAAATAAGTGCAAACCGTGTAAGTTTGCTTCAGCACAAATCCCTGATTGCGCTTGCGCCATTGTTATTCCTTAGTTTTACAGATAAAAACACAGCGAATAACAAATTAATTACGATTCGAAAAAATTCACCGTGTGAGGTTTTATTTTTATTATAACCTGATCATTATTTTCAAATGACTGGCCATATTGTGCAGCAACTTCAATTTCTTGTTCATCAATAACAAGCGAATAAACATACGCCGAACCAATAAAGCGACGACTTATGATTGTAGCTCGCTTGCTGAATTTGTCACTTTGGTTATCTGCCACTAATTCTATTTGATGAGGGCGCACATATATAAGCCCTGCACTTACATTATGCTTACTCTCAACATAAGATTCGACTAAACCAAATGGTGTTTTATATTCAGTTGCGGTTAACACTTCTGCGCTTAAGTATATGCCCTGACCCAGAAACTCTGCAACCTCCTTTGAACATGGAGCTGCAAAAAGCTGCTCAGGCGTGCCTTGTTGCTCAATTTTACCGCGATGCATAATGGCAAGTGTATCTGAAAACGCAAACGCCTCTTCTTTTGAGTGTGTAACAAACACAGCAGATACTTGAGTTGCCTTAATAATTCGACGTATATCGGCAATTAATTCAAAGCGTACTTGTGTGTCGATGTTTGAAAAAGGCTCATCAAGGAGTAATAAACTAGGTTTATAAGCTAATGCACGAGCGATAGCGACGCGTTGCTGTTGGCCACCCGATAACTGGTGTGGAAACCTGTCAGCACAGCCAATTAAATGTACAAGCTTAAGCATTTCATCAACGCGTTGCTGCTTTTGAGCTTTGCTCATTTTACTAAGCCCAAATGCGATATTATTTGCCACCGTTAAATGCGGAAACAGCGCATAATCTTGAAACATCATGCCGATGTTACGGTGCTCAGGTGAGACAAAAGATTGCTCATCACTCACTAATTTACCGTCTATAAAAATAGACCCTTGCTTAGCTTCAATTAAACCTGCAATCGCTTTTAACGTGGTCGTTTTGCCGCATCCACTCGCCCCGAGTAGACAAACAATTTCATCTTTACCCACCGTTAAATCTAAATCGTGAATAACCTTTGTGCCGTTATAGTGATAGCTCACGCCTTGTAAAATTAAACTACTCATTTAACTACGCTGCTCCATAGAACGATTAATAAAATACAAAGGAATAAACCCAACAATAACAATAAATAAAGCCGATATTGAAGCAAGCTCTAATTGCTCGTCACTTACATACTGAAATACATGAGTAGCTAAGCTTTCAAAATTAAACGGTCTGAGCAATAGCGCAGCCGGCAACTCTTTCATACACTCAATAAATACCAATAAGGCAGCAGTGAGCAATCCTCTTCGCAGTAAAGGTAAGTGCACTAAACGCAGCGTTTGCCCTTGGCTTTTACCCATTGATTGGCTTGCCATATCAAGTGATGGGCTAATACGTAAAAAACTCGACTCAATTGCTCCGTGTGCAATGGCGTAAAACCTAACAATATAAGCAATAATAATAGTAAGAATGCTACCTGTAAGCAGTAAGCCAATATCTAAATTATACGGCTCGAGCGCTGTGTTAATGGTGTTCTCTAATAATGTAAGGGGTAACAAAACCGCAATAGCGAGTACAGTTCCTGGCAACGCATAGCCTGTGCTTGCTAAACGCCCGGGAACAAGCGGATACGTTTGCTTTGCCACACGCTGATAAAAAACCACAAAAACACTCAATGTAATGGTTATAACACTTACAACCCCTGCCACTTTTAAACTTTGCCAAGCGTAACTAAAAAACTCTACATCCCATGCTTTATCAAAGTAGGTAATGGCGTAATTTATAAGTACTGCAATAGGAATTACAAAAGCGATAAGTAAAATAAAGCTACAAAATGCCGTTGCGAGCCAAGCAGACTTTCCTTTTAATACATAGAGCGATTCGCTATTTACGCTTGATTGGCGCTCAAATACCGCTTGGTTTCGGCGACTAAAGCGCTCTGCCATTAATGCTAAAAATAACAGTAATAACATCACACCCGATATTTTAGCGGCCGCTGTAAGTGAGTAATAACCAAACCACGTATCGTATACGGCGGTTGTTAATGTACTTACGGCAAAATAACTCACTGTTGCAAAGTCAGCCATGGTTTCCATACTTATAAGCGCAAGAGCCGCCACAATAGCCCCACGAGAGAGCACTAAACTTACTTTAAAAAAGCTTTGCCAAGGAGATAACCCCATTAACTGGCTAGCTTGCACTAATTTGAATGACTGCTCGCGAAGGGCCGTTTTAAAAATTAAAAATAAATACGGGTAAAGTACCAAGGCAATCATAGCGATGGCGCCGGGTAATGTACGTATATCAAAAAACCAATAGTCGCTAGGAGATTGCCAGCCAAACCATTCTCTCAGTGCTATTTGCACCGGACCCGCATAATCTAATAAGTCAGTGTATACATAGGCAATAATATAGGTAGGCATAGCAAGGGGCAGCATAAGTGCCCATTCAAACTGTTTTTTACCCGGGAAACTACAGTAAGCCGTCAGCCACCCAAGCGGCAAAGCTATGGCGCAGCTAAGGACGCAAACACCTAAAACTAACAATACGGTATTGGTTATGTAATCCCAAAGCACGGTATCCCACAGGTGAGAAAACACCTTAGAGCTACCTTGTAGAGATTCAAAAAGAAGAAAAAACAACGGGGCCGATAGTATTAAGCCAGTCGACCACGCAAAGAGCTGCCATTTAGACAGCTTAAATTTATTAGTCATTAAAGATCGAACTTCACCTCATCAATTAGCTTAAGTGCTAACGGACGATATTTACTAATCTCATCAAGTGGCAAGCTGTCTTCTTTAAAGCTACCCCAAGAGGCAACCAAAGTTGATAATTCAACACCCGACTTAACTGGATACTCCATATTTAATGAGGCATACATGTTTTGTGCTTTGCTGTCGGTCATATACTCGATGAGCTTTAATGCATTTTCAGGGTTTTTAGCATATTTGGTAATAACCGCACCCGAAACATTTATGTGTGAGCCACGATTAGTTTGATTCGGAAAGTTAATATTTACGGCCTCAGCCCAACCTTTTTGCTCTTTATCTTCTAGCATTTTGCCAAGATAGTAACTATTGCCTAATGCCAAGTTACATAAACCTTCTTTAACAGCTTTAACTTGAGCACGATCGTTACCTTGAGGCTTGCGCGCTAAATTAGCCTTCACACCTTCAAGCCACTCTTTAGTTTGCGCTTCACCATGGTGTGCAATCATAGAAGCTACTAAACCTAAATTATATGGATGTTTGCCTGAGCGCGTACAAATTTGTCCTTTGTATTTAGAGTCTGCTAAATCTTCATAAGTGAGCTTAGGTAACTCACCAACTCGCTCTTTTGATGAATACACATTACGCACTCGCTTAGTAAGCGCAACCCATTGGCCATCACCGTCACGAAAGGCGGCTGGAACATTATTATTTACACTGTCACTTTTTATAGTTTGTGTTAATTTTAAATCTTCTAATTGAATAAGCGCGCTAAAGTTAGAGGTTAATACTAAATCAGCTTTACTGTGCTTGCCTTCGCGTTTAACACGCTCAATTAGCCCTTTTTTAGCAAAAACAACATTGGTTTTTATGCCTGTTTGCTTTGTAAAGTCTTCTAAAATTGGCTGAATTAAAAACGGTTGACGAAAAGAGTAGATGTTAACAACATCGTTTGCAAAGACTGGTGCCGATGCAACTACCCCTAAAACAAGTGCAAATACTTTCTTCATTATTCCACCTAAATAACTGTTATTATCAACGAATTCTACCGTGCTCATTCTAAAAGTGCACACTTTAAATAAATGTAAATATGTAAATAACGCCCAAAAAGGAAATACGGTGTAAGAGATGTCTTACGGATGTGACAGCTAATGAGTAAAAAACAAGATAAAAAACAACGCAAAAACAATTAAACCTATGAATTATATGAAATTTATTTTTATTGCTATTGCAAAAACACTAATTGAATGTAGTTTTATCTCTATTTTAGTTGCTCTATTGCACTATAATTTACGCATCAACCAAGCAATGACGCTTATTGAGTAAAAGGAAATGGACTGCTTACTCAACCAACCAATGATTAGGTTATCAGGACAACACGGACTTTAGGACAGGCTCAGGATGAGTATCACAACGCAATGTTGTAAAAAGGACAGCGTCAAGAAGATGCGAAAAGGATAACAACAAGGCTAAGTTGTTCAACAGGATGTTGAAGGAATAAATGGACAGGCCTTTAAGGCAACACAAGGGATTGGTTAAAACAAGGATACGCTAGGAAGTGTAATTAAGGATTTGGTAATAGTATTTACCCTACAGGATGTTTAGGAATTAAAGGATACAGGCCCGGACGGTCTACATTACATAGAACTAAAAAGTAATATAGTAATAAACATGGATTAGTGAAAATTGGAGTTGATTAAGTTCAATTGCAGGATGCAGAAAATTAGAAGATTCCGCAAGCGCGCCTAGAGATAGAGCGCGCTTTTCTTTGCCTAAAATTTGGGTGAGTAAAGCACTGAGCAACTATCACTAATCTTTACTGAGTAATATCGCGTCACAGCAAATCAATGCTAAGACCTTAAAATACTTTATTAATATTTTAAATTTCGCTAAGTTTTTTATTAATTGCGCCGATAACTAAATAACGCAAGGATCATAAATACTCAATGGATATGAATTTTAAAACATCTCAAAGTAATACCTTTTTATGTAAAGTATCAGACGCAAGTACAGCAAAACCAATTGGTGTATTTAGTGCCCAAACCCCCAGCGAAAATCCCTATAAAGCTTTATTTAACCCCAAAGGTTATAACTTTTTAAATATGCCAATGAGTGAGTTTAAAAATATACTTAACGAAATTATTCAGTTAGAACGCGACATTCGTATTAGCAAGTGGGGTGAAGGTGCTCGACCTGATGAGTTTAGTTATCAACTTAATAGAATAGCAGACGCTATTGCAACGACTCAATTTAATGGCAAAATAGACATTAACTGCTACTTTTTAAAACGAGTTGAAGAAGCAAAAGAAATGATTGGTGAAGACTGTATCTCGTTTATTCAAGTGCATAATAGTATAAGTCAATTGTATAATACTGTTTTACAATTAACATCTGAAGAAGGCTTCAGAGCAATTCAAAATAAAGCACTTGCTCACTTAAAAAATCAGCAAGCATTTGCTTAACTTCGTAAAATTAACCTTCTAGCGGTCGGCCTTTATTGCGCTTACCCAATAAATACGCATCACGAAACTTAATAAAATGCTGCTCTAATTTTGTCGATGCATCCATTTCGCCCGCAAGTGCTAATACCATAATAGCCACTTCAGCAGTGCCTAGTTGATGCGCATGAGGGGCTACACGTAATCGGTAATCAGATAGTCTATCAGCAGTAACAGAAAGTACAGGCAAGTTATCTAAATAAGGGCTTTTGCGAATCATTTTTTTAGCTTCGCGCCACGTACCATCTAAGAATATAAATAGCGGCTTTTTACCTGATTCAATACTCACTTCTGTAATGGCTCTGCCCTCTTCTACATCTTCAGCAGGAAAGACGACCATAGGCTGATACTGCGAATCATTTATTAAAGCTAAAAGAGCGGGGTTAGGATCTGTTCTATCCCATCTAAATGCGTGGTTATCTGGCACTATTTCAGCAATTAAACGCCCTGTATTAGAAGGTTTAAAGCTTTCATTATGATACATCAGTAAGCACACAGCGGCCTTACAATCTGCATGCTCAACACCTTTGCAAATACAGTAGTGCTTAGCAATCAGGCATTGTTCACAGCGATCTAATTTACCGCCTCGAGCATTAAACTCTCGACGAGATTCACTTATTTGTTGAGCGCGTAATGCTAAAACTGAGTTTTTCACTGTATTTACCTTCAATTAATTAAGCGCGCATTGTAACGACTTCTTGTTATTTAATCTTATATTTATCTAAGTTAAAAATAGACATAAAAAAACCCAACCGAAGTTGGGTTTTTTAAGCAAATACTAAGAAGTTAAATTACTTCTTTTTAGCTGCTTTTTTGTTTGGTAAATCAGTGATTGAACCTTCAAAAATTTCAGCTGCAAGGCCGATTGATTCATTCAATGTTGGGTGAGCATGAATTGTAAGCGCTAAGTCTTCACCATCAGCACCCATTTCAATACCTAAACCGATTTCGCCAAGCATTTCGCCCGCGTTAATACCGATCATAGCACCACCGATTATACGGCCACTTTCTTTATCAAAGATAAGTTTAGTAGAACCTTCAGTACGAGCAGATGCAATTGCACGACCAGATGCTGCCCACGGGAATACCGCAGTTTCAACTTTTAAGCCTTGCTCTTTTGCTTCTTTCTCAGTAACACCTACCCAAGCGATTTCTGGGTCCGTGTACGCTATTGAAGGAATACATTTAGGGTCGAAGAAATGCTTCTGACCAGAAATAACTTCTGCAGCAACATGACCTTCATGAACCGCTTTATGCGCAAGCATAGGCTGTCCAACTAAGTCACCAATTGCAAAAATATGGCTTACGTTAGTACGTAATTGCTTATCAACATTAATAAAGCCACGCTCATCAACGTTTACGCCCGCTTTTTCAGCATCAAGTAAGTTACCGTTTGGAGTACGGCCAACTGCAACAAGTACTTTGTCGTAACGTACTGGTTCTGCTGGTGCGTTTTTACCTTCAAACGTTACGTATAAGCCGTCTTCTTTAGCTTCAACACCAACAACTTTAGTTGAAAGCATTACGTTGAATTTTTTGCTTACGTATTTTTGGTAAATTTTAATAATGTCTTTATCAGCTGCTGGTACTAATTGATCAGCAAATTCTACAACATCAATTGCAGAACCTAGCGCACGGTAAACCGTACCCATTTCAAGACCGATAATGCCACCACCAAGTACAAGTAGTTTTTCTGGTACGTCTTTAAGTTCTAATGCACCAGTTGAATCAATTACACGGTCATCTTCTGGGATGAAAGGTAAGTTAACTGGTTTAGAACCTGCTGCAATAATCGCGTTATCAAACGTGATAGTTGTAGCGCCGTCTGCGCCTTCAACTACTAAAGTATTGCTGCCAGTGAATTTGCCGTATCCAGATACAACTTTCACTTTACGCATTTTGGCCATGCCTTCTAGTCCACCAGTTAACTGGCCAACTACAGAATCTTTCCAAGTACGAACTTGGTCAAGATCGATTTTTGGTGCGCCAAAAGTAACACCGTGAGATGACATTTCTGCTGCGTCATCAATCACTTTAGCTACGTGTAAAAGTGCTTTAGAAGGAATACAACCAACATTAAGACATACGCCACCTAATGTTTCGCGAGATTCTACTAATGTAACTTCTAAGCCCAAGTCAGCAGCACGGAAAGCCGCAGAATAACCACCAGGACCACCGCCTAGTACAACAACTTGAGTTTTTAATTCGTTGCTCATGCTTTTACCTTAATTGTTTGAACGGGACACTGCCCTAAAATTTAACTGCCATGTTTCTGCAAGGCAGAAAGAGTGAGCAGCGCACAAAGTGATGCAATTCGTACAAAGATTGTATCATTGCAAATGGTAAAAATCCCAGCTAAAAACAACTGGCTGGGATTTGATTCTATTTATTTTATTGCGTATACCAATTTTACTAAACTGGTTACATCACCAACTGGCGAATATCGCTCATGTAACTTGCAAGAGTCACAGTAAAGCGTGCAGCTAATGCTCCGTCAATAACCCTATGGTCGTATGACATAGACAGCGGAACCATTAGTTTAGGTTCAAACTCTTTGCCATTCCATTTAGGTTTCATTTCAGATTTAGATACACCTAAAATAGCAACTTCTGGCGCATTAACAATCGGCGTAAATGCCGTACCGCCGATACCGCCAAGGCTAGAGATAGTAAAACAGCCACCTTGCATATCAGACGATGTAAGCTTACCGTCACGTGCTTTAACAGATACTTCCATTAGTTCACGTGATAATTCAATAATGCCTTTTTTATCAACATCTTTAAACACTGGCACTACTAAACCATTTGGCGTATCAACAGCAACACCGATGTTAATGTACTTCTTAAGAATTAAACTTTCGCCGTCGCTAGACAGTGAAGAGTTAAATGTTGGGAAGTCTGCAAGTGCTTTAGCCGCTGCTTTCATCACAAACACAAGTGGTGTGATTTTAACGCCAAGCTTTTTCTTCTCGCTAAGTGCATTTTGCTCTTTACGGAATACTTCAAGACTTGTGATATCAGCTTCATCAAACTGTGTAACATGTGGGATTTGTACCCAGTTACGGTGTAAGTTTTTACCTGATAGCTTTTGAATGCGAGACAGTTTTTTCTCTTCAATTTCACCAAATTTAGCAAAATCTACTTTAGGCCATGGAATAAGACCAAGCTCACTACCACCTGCGCTACTGCCTGCAGATAATTGACCAGATTCAACTTGCTTAACTAGGTTTTTAACGTAGTTTTGCACGTCTTCTTTAACTATACGGGCTTTGCGACCAGTGCCTTTAACGTTAGCTAGGTTAATACCAAACTCACGCGCTAAACGGCGAACAACGGGTGATGCATGAGCATACGCGCTGTTTTCTGTGAAGCTTTCATTACTTGCTTTTGCAGGTGCTGCTTGAGCCAGTGCTGACTCAGTTTTAGCCGCTGATGCAGGTGCTGATTTTGCAGCTGGTGCAGATGCTGCTGGCGCACTGCCTGCAACTTCAAATACAAAAATTAATGAACCAGTCGATACTTTATCGCCAGCGGCTACTTTAATTTCTTTAACTGTACCTGCAAATGGAGCTGGTACTTCCATTGCAGCTTTGTCGCCTTCAACGTTTAAGATTGATTGATCTTCTGAAACTTCGTCGCCAACGGCAACCATAATTTCAGTTACTTCAACTTCATCGCCACCAATATCAGGCACATTAACTTCTTTAGTGCTTGGTGCTGAACTTGCTGTTGAACTCTCAGCTGGCGCTTCTACAGGAGCCGACTCTTTAGCCGGTGCTGCAGATTCACTTCCTGCTACTTCAAAAACAAACACTAACGAGCCAGTTTTAACTGTGTCGCCAGCGGCTACTTTAATTTCTTTAACTGTACCGGCAAATGGAGCTGGAACTTCCATTGCTGCCTTATCGCCTTCCACGTTTAAGATAGATTGCTCTTCTTCAACGGTGTCACCAACAGCAACCATGATTTCAGTTACTTCAACTTCATCATCGCCAATATCTGGTACAGTTACTTCTTTAATTGAAGAACCTGTAGAAGCAGCTGGTGCTGCCTCTTCAGATTTAGCTGGAGCAGCGGCTGATGCTTTTTCTTCACCAGTGCTTTCACTCTCGCCTTTAAACAAAAATACTAAAGAGCCTGTTGTAACGGTGTCGCCAACGTTAACTTTAATCTCTTTTACAGTCCCCGCTTGAGAAGCAGGTATTTCCATTGATGCTTTGTCGCCTTCAACATTTAGTAATGATTGGTCAACATCTACTTTATCGCCAACGCTTACTAATATTTCGGTTACTTCTACTTCGTCGTCACCAATATCAGGTACTTTAATTTCAATACTCATTGCAAACCTCTTATGCGTACAGTGGGTTAAGTTTGTTAGTGTCGATGTTGAACTTTTTAAGTGCTTCAACAACTACTGACTTCTCAACTTCACCGCGTTTAGCAAGTTCAGATAACGTAGCAACAACAACGTAGCTTGCGTTAACTTCAAAGTGACGACGTAGGTTTTCACGGCTATCAGAACGACCGTAACCATCTGTACCTAACACTTTGTAGTTGCTGCTTGGAATGAATGAACGCGCTTGTTCTGCGTAGTTTTTCATGTAATCCGTTGCTGCAACAGTCACAGAGTCGTTTAATACGCTTGTGATAAATGCTGTTTTTTGCTCGCTTTCAGGATTAAGCATGTTGAAACGCTCAACATCTTGACCATCACGCGTTAGCTCATTGAAAGATGTTACTGAGTAAACATCTGATGCAATACCATATTCTTCGCTTAAGATTGAAGCAGCTTTGCGCACTTCAGTCATAATAGTACCTGAGCTTAATAGCTGTACGTTGGCTTTTTTACCTTCGTAACTTTCAAGCTTGTAAATACCTTTACGAATACCTTCTTCAGCGCCTTCTGGCATAGCTGGCTGATGGTAGTTTTCGTTCATAAGCGTTAGGTAGTAGTAAATATTTTCTTGGTCGTCACCGTACATACGACGAATACCGTCTTGTACAATAACTGCAACTTCAAACGCGTAAGTTGGGTCATAAGAAACACAGTTAGGAACCGTGTTTGCAAGAATGTGGCTGTGACCATCTTCGTGTTGTAAGCCTTCACCATTTAGCGTTGTACGACCCGCTGTAGCACCTAATAAGAAACCACGTGCTTGTTGATCGCCCGCCATCCATGCCATGTCGCCAACACGTTGGAAACCAAACATAGAGTAGTAAATGTAGAATGGGATCATTGGTAAATCGTTAGTGCTGTATGATGTTGCAGCAGCAACCCATGACGACATAGCACCTAACTCATTGATACCTTCTTGCAATACTTGACCTGAAGTTGCTTCTTTATAGTAAGAAACAATATCACGATCCTGTGGCGTGTAGTTTTGGCCATGCGGGTTATAAATACCGATTTGACGGAATAAACCTTCCATACCAAATGTACGCGCTTCATCTGCAATAATTGGTACGATATTTTTACCAATGCCTTTATCTTTTAATAAGATATTAAGTGCACGAACAAAGCCCATAGTAGTAGAAATATCACGCTTTTGCTCTTCAAGCAGTGGCTTAAATGCATCTACTTCTGGCAACGTAAGTTTTTCACTAAAACGTGGAATACGCTTAGGTGTGTAGCCTTTAAGCTCATCACGACGCGCATGTAGGTACTTGTACTCAGGTGAACCTTCTTCAAGCTCTAGGTATGGTAATTCTTTTAATTGCTCTTCAGATACTAAGTCATCAAGACCAAGGCGTGAACGTAAATGTGCAACATGCGACATGTCCATTTTTTTCACTTGGTGCGCAATGTTTTTACCTTCAGCTGCTTCACCCATGCCGTAACCTTTTACAGTTTTAGCAAGAATTACAGTTGGACGACCTTTTGTCTCTTCTGCTTTTTTAAATGCAGCAAATAGTTTTGATGGCTCATGACCACCACGCTTAAGCGCAAAAATTTCGTCATCTGTCATATCTGCAACAAGGGCAGCTGTTTCAGGGTAGCGACCAAAGAAATGCTCACGCACGTATGCGCCATCTTTAGCTTTGTATGTTTGATAATCACCATCAATTGTTTCGTTCATCAATTGTAGTAATTTACCTGTTGTGTCTTTAGCAAGCAGAATATCCCAACCGCTGCCCCACACTAGTTTAATTACGTTCCAGCCAGCGCCTTTAAACAAGCCTTCTAGCTCTTGAATAATTTTACCGTTACCCATAACTGGGCCGTCTAAACGCTGTAAGTTACAGTTAATTAAATAACAAAGGTTATCTAGTTTTTCACGTGCAGCAAAAGAAATAGCACCACGTGATTCTGGCTCATCCATTTCACCGTCACCTAAAAACGCATATACACGTTGGTTTTTAGTGTCTTTTAAGCCACGACCATCTAAGTATTTTAAGAAGCGTGCTTGATAAATTGATGAAATAGGACCTAAGCCCATTGATACCGTAGGGAACTGCCAAAACTCAGGCATTAACTTAGGGTGTGGGTACGATGGTAAGCCTTCGCCATCAACTTCTTGGCGGAAGTTATCTAGTTGCGCAGCCGATAAACGACCTTCAACAAATGCTCGTGCATAAATACCTGGAGAAATATGACCTTGGTAATAAACTAAGTCACCACCGTCTACATCATTTGGTGCTTTAAAGAAGTGGTTAAAACACACTTCATAAAAAGCAGCAGATGATTGGTAAGACGCCATATGGCCGCCTAAGTCGAGATCTTTTTTAGATGCACGTAGAACGATCATAATCGCGTTCCAACGTATAATTGAACGAATACGACGTTCAAGATTTACATCACCTGGGTAAGCAGGCTCTTGATCTACAGGAATAGTATTAACGTAGTTCGTGGTAATACCCGTTGGCATATCAACGCCGTCTAAACGGGCTTGCTCTAATACTTGCTCAAGTAAAAACTGAGCTCGTTCAACACCTTCTTCGCGCACAACTGATTCAAGAGCTTGTAACCACTCTTGTGTTTCTAGCGCGTCTACGTCAATTTTATTGACTTCAGACATATGGAGGTTTCCTTATGTTTAAAATACGAATATTGTTAATTTAATATCACAGCTACTTAATTTGTGTGTTCAAAGTAGTTATGTACTAACTTAATTTTGTTTAGTGCGTCTTAAACTACGTTCAATTCGCGAATGTTCTTTGCCTGCTTCAAGTAGTGCTTCTTCGATAAATGCTAAGTGCGCATTACTTGCTAAACGGGCTTGTTCTGGATTACCGTCAATAACGGCATCCATTAATAAACGCCTGTGTTGGGCTAACTGACTGCTAATATCTGACTTTTTTAATAGAACAGTTAAATTTTGCAATACATTTTGCTCAAGCAGCGCTTTCATACCTCTAACTAAATGCAGTAACACCACGTTGTGCGAGGCTTCTGCCACGCTAAAGTGAAATGCATTAATTGCTTTTGCTTTTTGCTGTAAATCATCATTAACTAAGGCAATTTCATCAAAGCTTTGTTTTACTTTGCTAAAATCGTTGCTGGTCCCGCGCAGTGCTGCGTAGTAAGCAGCAATCCCTTCTAATGCATGACGAAATTCAAGTAAATCAAACTGCGACTCAGGGTGTTTACTAATCAAATCAAAAAGTGGATCAGTAAGCCCTTCTTCGAGCTGATTTTTTACAAACGTGCCGCCACCTTGGCGACGCGTAACTAAACCTTTAGCTTCTAATTTTTGAATTGCCTCACGCAGTGACGGGCGAGACACTTCAAATTGCTTTGCTAGTTCACGCTCTGGTGGCAACTTTTCACCTGGTGCTAACGAGCCTTCAAGAATCATATTCTCAAGTTGCTGTAAAATAACATCAGATAATTTTGCCGCTTTAATCTTTAAAGACATGAATCAACGTCCGCGTTGTATAAATACCAAGAGCCCATAAAACGGGGCTTTAAGTAGTATGATTTACCCAAAAGGTAAATTGGTCATACCAAAAATTTTCAATACGGTATCAAAAACACTATTAGCTGTCAATTTACAGGTAGTTTGAGCAATTAAAGTAGCGTAACGCATTTTGAACGAAGATCAAACAATGCGCAATTTACAAAAATTGTTATAACGTATTTGGGATGAAAACAATTGGTCTGACCAGAATGAATTAGAATATTAGCTCTATTTTATTGTACTTAAAAACTGCAGGAAGAGATTAAAGCACCTTACATTGCATAAGGTACTTTATTAAAAAAGTATTAACTTAAGACAGCCCACCAAATAATGTAAGCAACGCTATAAGTACTAAGTAAAATAATACATTACGCTTAACAAGCTTAATCATACACGTGGCTTCGTAGGTACAGCCGTAATAACGCTTTTCAACTTGCTCTGCAGCAAGTGCAGTACATGTTACTACTTCGCGATTTGGAGACTTAAAGTTAAGCACGTAACGTAGCCAACAACTTGTGCCTTTATTAAAGTTACCTATTACTAAATAGCCAAAGCTGGTGATGCGTGCAGGCAACCAGTCAAGCCAGAACAGTAGTTTATGTATAAGTTTAAAACGCTTAGCAAATATTACTTTATGATCTTCTCGTACTAAATCAGCTAAAGTACGTACCAGTGCATATAAAACCGCGCCTGGCGCACCTAAAACAACAAACCAAAAAATCACCGCACAGTAAAATCTAAAGTTTACCCATGCCAATGTTTGCCCAAAGGTTTCGCCACCATCTTGATCATCAGTACGCTTTTGACCTATTTGCAGCGCATATAAAGATGCAGCAGTACCATCATCTCGCGTTAAGGCATTTAAGTAAGACTTATATAAAGCACGCTGCTTGGCACAACCAAAGCAAACCAAAAGCACAGCAATATTAATAGCTAACTGCCATAGTACAAAATCAGATAAACAATAAATAAACGCTATTGCTATTACTGGAAGTAACAGCCAAATTAAAAAGCCCGGAGCAGAACTGAATAAGCCTTTGTCACCTAGTAGCTTATTAGAGCGATTTAAATAACCATTTGTGTAATAGCTTATCTGCCAGTAATTAGACCGAGCCCCTAAACGCTCCAGAATTAATGCAATTATTATAGAAACTAAAATCATGGGAATAACTCTCTTAACTTAGTTGTTCAAGCATATTAAAAAACAATGGCCAATTAAAGCTACTGCCAGGATCGGTTTTACGTCCCGGGGCAATATCGCAATGCCCAACAATACGCGAAGGGGTAATTTTTGGATAGCGTTGTATTATAGATTTACTAAGTGTAGCTAATACTTCGTATTGCGCTAAAGAGTATGGCGTGGTGTCGGTACCTTCAAGCTCAATCCCAATGCTAAAGTTATTACAAGCAGATACGCCCTCAAACTCAGATTGCCCGGCATGCCAAGCACGTTTTTTAAAAGGCACGTATTGTATAACCTCACCGGTGCGCTTTATAAAGCAATGGGCCGACACACGTAAATTTTTTAAGTCACTAAAACTCGAGTGAGCATTGCAGTCAATGCTACCCATAAATAACTCATCAACAAAAGAGGTACCAAACTGCCCTGCTGGCAATGATATATTGTGAATAACCAATAAAGAAATATCAGCCTCATCAGAGCGTTCATCAAAATGCGAACAAGGCCGCTGCGCTACAGTACTTAAAACACCGTTTAAATCTATTTTCATGATACGTTTATTATATAAATATCAAGATATACATAGCACTGATGCTAAAGGATTTATTAAAACAATGATAGTGACAAACAGGTATAAAACCCTACCTGCAAATAATTCAAACCCACACTTAGGTGCTAATTTACATCCGCTCATGTAACGTAAATTTTGAAATTAAAAGCGAGGTATAAAACCTCACCTACAGATAATACAAACCCACACGTAGATACTAATTTACTATACGCGCTTATCTTTATATTGGTGAAAAGGCAATCGCTTCTCTTTCTTTTATAAACATAGTAAAATTTGCCTAATTTATTAACGCTTATGAGCATTCCATGTCTATCTCGCACACTCTTATTACTCAGCTTGTTACTCTTGCACTTGACGAAGATTTAAATTATCAAACAGCACAAGAAGGCGATATTACCGCGCAATTGATCCCTCAAAATGAGCAAGCAAACGCTAAAGTAATCACTCGCGAAGACTGCATTTTTTGTGGAAAAGACATCATCCTTGAAGTATTTAAACAAGTAGACCCAAGCGTTAAGGTTAATGTACTTATTAATGATGGCGACGCAGTTAAAGCAAACAGCACATTATTTACAGCCACTGGTTCAGCTCGTTCAATATTAACTGCCGAGCGTACTGCACTTAACTTTGTACAAACGTTATCGGGTACAGCCACTACTACAGCACATTATGTAAAAGAGCTAAGCGGCACAACAACGCAACTACTCGATACACGCAAAACCATACCAGGCCTTAGAGCACTTCAAAAATACGCAGTAAAATGTGGTGGGGGTGCAAATCATCGTATTGGTTTATTTGACGCATTTTTAATTAAAGAAAATCATATAGCGGCTTGTGGCACAATAAACAAAGCCGTAACTCAGGCTAAACAAAATCACCCAAACAAACCTGTCGAAGTAGAAGTAGAATCACTCCCTGAACTTAAGCAAGCAATTGAAGCTGGCGCCGACATAATTATGCTCGACAACTTTAGCGTAGAGCAAATTAAGCAAGCTGTAATTTTAACCAATAAGCGCGCAAAATTAGAGGTTTCAGGCAATATGACCCTAGAAACGCTCAAAACTTATTCACAAGCAGGTGTCGATTTTATATCAAGCGGGGCATTAACAAAAAACTTACAATCAATCGATTTGTCGATGCGTTTTGAACAATTTTAAAGCAATAATGGGTAATTAATACCGCTAATCAATTGACAAGTTAAGTAAAAAAGCATTAAATAACCCAAAAGGCTTACTTTGTAACAAATTGTTAAATAAAATCGCTTTTTTATAAGAAGATACGTGCTAAACACTAAAATAAAATGGTAGACTAATTCTGTTGTACTATTTTATTAAAAAAGGTAGTCATAAATAACTAGTGCCTTTGGTTTTTAAAGACATAATTAAAAACTAAAGCAACTAAACTACTTACTTTATGCCTATACTATTTGCTGCTACAACATGTAGTGCACTTAGTAAACTTTTATAATTAGTACTAAACATAATGAATTCACATTCGGCTTTTGTGTTTCATACTCTAAAGCTAAAGTGTAATAAAATTAATTTTAAGTAAAACTGTAAAGTAAATCAGTTAAATTGAGTGAGGCATTTTGCCGCTTAAGTGATTTAAGTTACAAAAATCTATCCTTTAGGAGAGGAAACATGAAAACAATGACTCAAAAACAACAGGGTTTCACCCTAATTGAATTAATGATTGTAGTAGCAATCATCGGTATTCTTGCAGCAATTGCATTGCCTGCTTACTCAAACTATCAAGCGTCGTCTAAGTTAACGGCTGCCTTAGCAGAAATCTCAGCAGGAAAAACAGGCTACGAAGTTGCGGCAAATTCTGGTGAGACTACAATTAACAATGCAACAGTCGGATTACAAACAACCACTGGAAATTGCACTATATTAACTGACAGCTCAGGAATCTTGTGTACAGTTTTAAACGCCCCTACACAAATTGCTGGCGCAACAATAAAGTGGACTAGAGATGCAAACGGCTCATGGTCATGCGCAACACAGGGCATTACAGGCGCTGACAACCAAGCTTTAGCACCAAAAAGCTGCCCATTTTCATAATTCATAATTCATAATTCATAATTAGAAGCGCCTTAATTGGCGCTTTTAAAAGACAAGAAGCTTGTGAGCTTGGAAAAATTTATAATATTATTACTTTTTAGTTTGTTCTTTCTGCTTTCACTAGTTCCATTAATACCAATAACCTCATATGATTACCACAATCATCAGCGAATCTCTCAAATATTTTTTTTGCTTTGCATTAACTTTTTATTTATTTATTGCTTTCTAAGCAATAATGATTCTCCTAAAAGGCTTTCACAAAATAAAAGACACTTTCCCCTTTTTATAACTTTCATATTTAGTGGTTGCTTATCATCATTAATGAGTATGGAGCAAAGTTTTAGCCTGCTGTACACGTTTCATATAAGCTTACTTATTTTAACTATGTACTATGTAAGCACTATAAATGATAAAAAACCTGTTTTATTTATCATTTATGCATTATTAATAACCCATACAAGCTTAGTTTTAATATGCCTACTTAATATAATTTTTACGCTATCAGAACAACAGCCCTTAAACCCCTACATAATCTATTCCGGTTTTATTAACATTCGCTTTTTTAATCAAGTACAGGTATTTATTCTTCCATTTTTAGTGTTACTCCTAAAATTTAAAAGCATACAGCGTATCGTATTTATTATTTTATTTTTAAACTTATTACTTATATTTATTGGCCAAGCTCGTGGGGCTTTACTCTCATTTTTAGCCATCTCTATTTTTGCTCTCGCTTTAAAAACTACATTAAAAAAACAAGTGCTTATTGGATTAGTCTGCCTTGCTTTAAGTTGTATTACTTTTTATGCCCTGGATTCATTAAATAAAGGAGGTACTGAAATACTACGCACATCCTCCTCAGGCCGTATCGAGCTATGGTTTAATACTTTTTCTAACCTATCTTTAAAGCATTTATTTATCGGCAATGGTCCTGGAGTATTTGAAATGTCACTTGGCAGTTCAGCCCCTTTTAGTCACCCCCACAATTCATTAATTGAAATTTTAAATGAATGGGGTCTTATCGCCCTTATATGTATTTTAACCGCTGTTTTTACAACATTTAAAAAAGCGATAACACATTTAAAAAAGCATAAAAAAGACATCATTACTGAAAGCCTCTTTTACTCTTTTGCTATAGGAATTACATACTCACTATTTTCTGGTGTGCATGTAATGCCGGTTTCGCAAACACTCTTATTTATAATGTGGGGGTTGCTACTTGGTAGAATCAATAAAAAAAGTATCCAAAGCATTTCCATAAATAAATACTTAAAAGCTTTAATAGCCATTTTATTTATTTTTGCATGGTACCTTTACTTACAAAAAGCGATAAGTATTTATAATAATATTGACCCTGATAAGGGCTACATTTACGGGCCTAGATTTTGGTCCGTTGGGCAACGATTTTAAAGCGTCCAACTTTTCTACCAAGAATCATTAGTTTAAGTTATGCTTGTAATAATGAAGTTTAAACCAAATTCAGCTGGGTACTCTTAATGGCAAAAAAACAACAAGATAAAGGCCTCGATACTTTTCAGTGGGTCGGTGTAAGTGCACGAGGGAAGAAACTTGAAGGCGAGCTTACAGGTAATAGTATTGCATTAGTAAAAGCTCAGCTTCGTAAGCAAGGTATCACTCCTTCAAAAGTGAAGCGTAAAGCAAAACCACTGTTCGGTATTCAAAGTGTTCAAAAGGTAACCCCTAAAGATATAGCACTACTTACTCGCCAAATTGCGACTATGTTGATGGCGGGCGTTCCTTTAATACAGGCCATTGAAATGATTGGCTCTGGCTCGACCAATAAAAGTGTCGCCAAATTAATGGAAACTATTGCTGATGAAGTAAAAGCGGGGCAACCACTATCTACTGCACTTAGAAAACACCCACGTTATTTTGATGATTTATATTGCGACCTTGTAGCCTCTGGCGAGCAATCTGGTGCACTTGATAAAATATTTGACCGAGTTGCTTTATATAAAGAAAAGTCCGAAGCGCTAAAATCAAAAATTAAAAAAGCGATGTTTTATCCTATTTCAGTATTAGTAATCGCCGGCATTGTAACCTCAATACTATTAATATTTGTAGTGCCGCAGTTTCAAGATATATTTGCAGGTTTTGGGGCAGAGCTTCCTGCATTCACTTTGTTTGTTATTGGCATATCAGACTTTATGCAAGCATATTGGTGGATGATACTAATCGCTATTGTAGCTTTTGGATACGCTTTTAAAGAAGCCAAGCTTAGAAGTTTAAAGCTCAGAGATGCAACCGACCGAGCTATACTAAAACTGCCAGTAATTGGTATGATTTTAAACAAAGCAGCTGTTGCTCGCTATGCACGAACTCTGTCGACTACGTTTGCTGCAGGTGTGCCGCTGGTTGATGCGCTTGACTCTGCCGCAGGCGCTTCAGGTAACGCTGTTTATCGATATGCCATTTTAGATATTAAAGTTGAAGTGAGCTCTGGTAATCAAATGAACTGGGCAATGCGTAACTCAAAAATATTCCCTGATATGGTAATACAAATGGTTGCGATTGGTGAAGAATCTGGCTCACTAGACGGTATGCTTGCTAAAGTAGCGACTATTTACGAGCAAGAAGTTGATGATGCAGTAGACGGCCTTTCAAGCCTGCTTGAGCCACTTATTATGGCTGTACTAGGTGTACTTGTTGGTGGCTTGATTGTTGCGATGTACTTACCTATTTTCCAACTTGGCTCTGTTATTTAATTACCAAAAATAACAATTTACAGGAAATAAAAGAGAGGCTTACTTTTTTGATAAGGTATGGCTATTAATGTCTTCTCATTTACTCTCTTTCACTTCTCTATGTGATAAATACTTCACTTAATTTTTAAACGCTTAATTTTTAAAATAATTTTCAGGTAATATGATGCAAAGTATTATTGAAGTAATGCAAAGCCAGTTGTGGTTTTATTTAACCACTATTGGCTTAATTAGTTTATGTATTGGTAGTTTTTTAAATGTGGTTATTTATCGCTTACCACTGATGATGCAACGTGAGTGGCAAAGCGAATGCCGCATATTGCTAGATGATGAGCTTACAGCTAATAAATCTAAACAAGCCAATATCAATAAGCCTTTTAACTTAGTAAAACCCAACTCTACCTGCCCTAAATGCAAAACAGCCATTAAGCCTTGGCAGAATATTCCTATTATTAGTTGGTTAATACTTAAAGGTAAATGCGCAAGCTGCAGTAATCCTATTTCGGCCCGTTATCCTGCTGTAGAGCTAATTACTGCCCTATTAAGTTTAATTGTTGCCTATAGCTTTGGTGCGACCGAGCAAGCCCTTTTATATATTTTTGTAACGTGGATATTGGTAGCTCTGACCTTTATTGATATTGACCACATGTTACTGCCAGATCAACTTACACTTCCGCTAGTATGGCTTGCACTCATTGCCTCGGTAATGGGTTACACAATTACACCAACCGATGCCATTATTGGTGCGGCTTGCGGTTATTTAAGCTTATGGAGCGTGTTTTGGTTATTTAAGTTACTAACCGGTAAAGAAGGCATGGGTTATGGCGATTTTAAGTTGCTTGCTGTATTTGGGGCGTTACTTGGCTGGCAGTCATTGCTTACTATTATTCTGCTTTCGAGCGTAGTAGGTGCCATTATAGGTATTACGCTGTTGAGCATACAAGGTAAAGACAAAGCGACCCCTATCCCTTTTGGCCCTTATTTAGCGATAGCAGGCTGGATCACCATGCTTTGGGGCAACCAAATTCAAGGCGCTTATTTTAATTTAATAGGTTATTAAAATGAGTGAGCAAATAACTAAAGTAAACAGCTGGGTATTAGGCTTAACAGGCGGTATTGGCTGTGGTAAAACGGCCATCAGTAACATGTTTGAAGAGCTTGGTATTACAATAGTTGATGCCGATATAATTGCGCGTGAAGTCGTACTCCCAAATAGCAAAGGGCTAAAAGCGATTACAGCACACTTTGGCAAAGATATTTTATTGCCTGATGGCACATTAAATAGAGCAGAATTGCGCGCAAAAATATTCACTAACAACAGTGACAAAGAATGGCTTAATGCGTTGCTACACCCTCTTATTCGCGCAAAAATACTAAACGATTTAAATAATGCAACTAGCCCTTATGTTGTTTTAGTAGCGCCTTTATTGTTTGAAAACAACCTTGATAAATATTGCGACCATACCTTACTTATTGACGTACCAACCTCTGTACAAGTAGCGCGTACAGCAAAACGTGACAACACAAGTAGTGAGCAAGTTAAAAGTATTATTGCCTCGCAAATGTCACGTGATGATAAGCAACAAAAAGCGGATGATATTTTAAATAACGACCGTAGTTTAAACCTAGTGAATATAGAACTTGTTGATCTTCATAAAAAGTACCTACAATATGCATTACACAACAAAACTAACTCACAATAACACTGTCCTAACTCACACAAACTCGTATTTTAGTTAGTAAAATCACAACAATGAATGAAAGGTGATGTAATCCCCTTCTTTTTTCTGATAAATTGCTTACTATTGAAGGAATAAAACAGGTGCGCAATGAATATTAACTCACCGTTATTGAGAAAATTTATAACCCTTGGCCGCATTGATGCCGACACGGTTAAAAACAAACAAAATGAATTTGCCTCAACAGCTGAGCTTATTTCTAAATGTGGAAAAATCGATAGTAAAGATTTAGCTGAACAATGTATCGACTTGTTTCGCGTACCTTATTTTGATTTAAAAGACTTTGATCCTACAAGAATCCCGGCCGACCTCGTAAAAGAAAAACTTATACGTAAACATCATATTTTGCCGCTTGTTCAAAAAGATCGAAAAGTTTATATAGCAGCATCAGACCCAACAGATTACGGCGCATTCGAAAACTTTGAGTTTAGTACCGGTCTTTCATGCGAAATTGTTGTTGTTGATTATATTCAACTCGATACCAAAATAGAGCAATTACTAGATGCCACTGGCAGCTTAAATCTAACTGATGACGAGTTTCAAGAATTTGCTGACTTAGACTCAGAAAGCCAAAGAGATACAGCACCACAAGATGACGATAAAGATGATGCGCCTATCATCGTATACATCAACAAAATTTTAATGGATGCCATTAAAAAAGGCGCCTCTGATTTACACTTTGAACCGTATGAGCACAAGTACCGTATTCGCTTTCGTATTGATGGCATTTTGCATGAAGTGGCAAGCCCACCTAATACATTAGCCACCAAGCTTTCTGCGCGTATTAAAGTAATGTCGCGACTCGATATTGCCGAAAAACGCAAACCACAAGATGGTCGTATAAAGCTAAAAATTACTGAACGCAAAAGTATCGACTTTCGTGTAAGTACCATGCCTACCTTGTGGGGCGAAAAAATAGTAATGCGTATCCTTGATTCATCAAGCGCTATGTTAGGCATTGATGTATTAGGCTATGAGCCTGAGCAGAAAAAGCTTTACATGGATGCGCTTGCCCAGCCTCAAGGGATGATACTTGTAACAGGGCCAACGGGTTCTGGTAAAACAGTATCGCTATACACAGGTTTAAATATATTAAACCAACCTGAGCGTAATATTAGTACTGCGGAAGATCCGGTTGAGATTAACCTTGAAGGTGTAAACCAAGTACAAATAAATATTAAAGCCGACATGACTTTTGCCAACGCACTGCGCGCATTTTTACGTCAAGATCCTGATGTAGTTATGGTAGGTGAAATACGTGACTTAGAGACCGCAGAAATATCAATAAAAGCGGCGCAAACAGGTCACTTGGTTTTATCAACATTGCATACAAACTCAGCGCCGGAAACAATCACTCGTTTATTAAATATGGGTGTACCTGCTTATAACGTAGCAAGTTCGATTAGCTTAATAATAGCCCAGCGTTTAGCACGTCGCTTGTGCCCTAAATGTAAAACGCCAGAACAACTTCCGAGTGAAGAACTGGCTCGCCAAGGATTTAGCGCCGAGCAAATTGAAGAAATGACGTTATATATGCCTAAAGGGTGTGATAGCTGTACTGATGGTTACAAAGGGCGTGTGGGTATTTACGAAGTAATGCAAATTACTCCTGAAATTGCCCAAATTATTATGCGCGGTGGTAACTCGCTTGAAATAGCAGACGTATCACTTAAAGCCGGTTTTAATAATTTACGTTTATCGGGTTTACGCAAAGCAGCCGATGGCCTTACATCCCTTGGTGAAATAAACCGCGTAACCAATTTTTAAAGTCCCACAGTAAAAGATAAGGCTCTAAGCTCAGAGCCTTATAGCTAGAGACTCATATATAAGTAATGTAATATGCACCAAAAATTTGTAGAGAGTAATTTATGCCTACTGTTGTAAACTGCCCAACCTGTAAAACTAAAGTTGAATGGTCAGAGCAAAGCCCATTTCGCCCTTTTTGCTCAAAGCGCTGCCAACTAATTGATTTAGGTGAATGGTCGTTCGAAAATAATAAAATTTCTGCACCAATCACCTCGGCTGAAGAGTTTAGCCAAGACATGATAGAAGATATTGAGGCAATGATGGCTAAAAATGAAGATGACTTTTTTAAGTGATTTATCTTCATAATGCCCTAAATACAAAAACCAGCATTACGCTGGTTTTTTAGTATTTACAAAAAAGTAAAATTAACTTTTTTGTTTACGGTGCTTTTTATTCATACGCTTTTGCATTTTAGCAAACTTCTCTTTTTGCTCAGCGTTAAGCACTTGCATTACTTGGTGTTGTGTTTTTAGTTTAATTAAACCAAATTGCTCACCTTTTTCGCGGCGTTCATTTAATAGCTCTTTTGCTGCATTTTCGTCAAATGTCGCAGCCGAAAGTAATGCATCCATTTTTGCTTTGTGCGCTTCACGCATCGCTTTACGGGCTTCTTTATCGTCGCCACGCAGAGCTTTCATTTGTGTTTTTTGCGCTTCAAAAATAGCCTTTAGCTTAGTTTGCTGCTCATCTGTTAGGTTTAATTTTTCAACGCCGCGCTCAGAAAGTAAAAAACGAGCTTGAGAATGGCCTTGCTTATGTCCGTCGCCTTTAGCTAACACGCTACCAGCACCAAGCGTTGCTGTTGCTAAGCCACAGATAAGTACTAATTTTGAAAGTGTGTTTAATTTAGTCATAATCATTACCTTAATATTGGGTTGGTTGTGGCTGCTAAGCCAGTGAGTTAACTATACCTAACTCAACGCAAAGTAACGCAAAGCAGTGTAAAGGTTGTGTAAAGATTCACCTTTGCACTATTTAGCGGGTAAAATAACGCTATAAACAACTCTAAGGGTTTGTAAATGAGACTATTAATGATTGATGACGACACTGGCCTTTGTGAGCTATTAAGTGAATATTTAACTGTCCAAGGCTTTGAAATACAAAGCGTACACGACGGTGAACAAGGCCTTAAACTAGCACAAGCAAATGACTACGCCCTTATATTGCTAGATGTAATGTTACCAACGCTTGATGGTTTTGAAGTACTTAAACAACTTAGGCAAACAAAACTCACACCGGTAATAATGCTTACAGCAAAAGGTGAAGACTTTGACCGTATTTTTGGTCTAGAGCTAGGCGCTGACGATTACATTCCAAAGCCTTTTAATCATCGTGAATTACTAGCCCGCGTAAAAGCGATAACTCGCCGTATAGAGCACATTAATAGTTTAAATATAGCTACAACGAGTAAGTTACTCGTTAATGGCATTACTGTTAACCTTGCAGCTCGAGAAGCCTCAATAGACGGCTCTACACTAACGCTTACTGGTACAGAGTACGAAATACTCACGCTATTGTGTAAAAATGCAGGTGAAGTGGTTAGTAAAGAGCAAATTAGTGAAGAAGTACTAGGTAGGCGTTTAGCTTCTTTTGATCGCTCTATCGATATGCATGTAAGTAATATCCGCAAAAAAATAGCAGAGCATATTCCAGGTGAGCGAATTAAAACAATGAGAGGTACGGGTTATGTCTTTATCCAAGGCGAATAAAAGCACTTACTTTGCTTGGTTAAAACACCCTGGGCACTACCTGTTTTTTAAAATATTTATTTGGTTTTGGTTAACTATAATCGGCACCGTTGCAGCGCTTATATTTTTAAGTAACATTACCGCTATTAACGCGGTAACTAACGAGCCGCTTTATGGCCCGATGAAAAAAAACTTAATATATACCGCTAAAAGTATTGAGCGCACTGCTATTAAACATAAGCGCAGCCTAAGCGATGTATTAGTACACCCTCGCCTATCAAAGCGTAAACTTTTATACTTAAGCGCAGCTCAAAGCGAAGACTCCCTTAGTAGTAAAGAGGTGCCAGAGAGCATCGACTTAAGTTTATTAAACTTTACTCAAAATATGTCACCACAAATTATTTTTACTGAAAAATATCAAGCCTTCGGCCCTGTTAATATAAACGTGCCTGAAGGGAGTTTTTATCTTTATGAAATAGATATTAACCATCAACCGCCGCTATTAATGCGCTTTAAGCTTATGCCTAATTGGATGAAAATAGTCATCGCAATTGTTGCCTCTCTTATTTTAAGCTTTGTATTTAGCCGTAACTTAATAGCCCCTATAAATAGTCTTAAAAAAGCAGCTATTAAACTATCAGCGGGCAACCTAAGCGCAAGAGCCGACATTTCTGTAAACCGAAAAGATGAGCTGGGAATACTTGGGCGAGACTTTAACAGCATGGCCAATCAGCTAGAGCTTTTAATTAGTTCACAAAAACGCTTATTAGCCGACATATCACATGAGTTACGCTCACCCCTTACGCGTTTAAAAATGGCTACCGGTCTTGCGCAAATGCAAGCTAACGACGCTAGCCAATCGTATTTATTACGCATAGAAAAAGAAGCAAACCAACTTGATAAGATGATTGCAGACGTGCTGCAAGTTTCTCGCTTAGAAGCAAAAAGCCAAGCGCTTTCACTGCAAAAACAATCATTACAAATAATTGTAGATCACGTTATTAACGATGCGCAGTTTGAAGCAAAACAAAATAATAAGCAGCTAAATATAGTGGGCGCTGTAGAGGTAAATATTAATTGCGACGAAACACTTATTGCCAGTGCGCTTGAAAACCTACTTCGTAACGCTATTAAATACGCAAACAATACAATTAGCATTACTCTAAAGCACACAGATGCCATTTATATAGAAATATGTGATGATGGCTCTGGTGTGCCCGATGATCAACTGAGCAAGCTTTGTGAGCCCTTTTTTAGGCAATCAGATGCGCGGGATCGCGTAAGTGGTGGTACGGGTTTAGGGCTGGCGATTGCTAAAAATGCTATTACTGCGCATGGTGGCAGTCTAGTATTATCAAATAAAGAACTAGGTGGCTTGTGTGCTAATATAACCTTGCCATTAATAAAAGAGTAAAGCATGTTTTATAGTTCAGAAGCCCAGCTTGAGAGCAATCAAGAGGCCATTAATGTTTTTTATACTTCAAATTTAATTAAAAGCTACTTAGATACGCCATCAGGAAAGCTATTTTACGCATACGCAATCCCTAAAAACGCGACAACCGCAATAGTAGTAAGTACAGGGCGTATTGAAGGCCTAGAAAAATATAAAGAACTGCTCTGGGAGCTGTATTGTAATAATTTTGCTGTGTTTATTATGGATCATCAAGGTCAGGGCCGCTCTTACAGGCACCTTAAAAATAAACATAAAGGCTTTGTAAAACATTATAATAACTACAGCAGTGACCTAAATAACTTTGATCAGCAAATAGTTTCAAAGCATTGGCAAGGTAAAAAAGTCATGCTGGCTCATTCAATGGGTGGCGCCATTGCTATTGATTATTTAGCAAAATTTGAAAATAGCTATAAAGGCGTGTTTTTGTCTGCTCCTATGTTTGATATTTTTACAAAAGACGTACCAAAAATACCAACGAAGTTTATTGTTAAATTAGCCTCTTTACTTGGTTTACACTCTTGCTATGCATTTGGGCAAGGCAACTACAACCCGATCCCATTTGCCGAAAACGTACTTACTAGCAGCGAGAAGCGTTACACCTACTTTAGGCAAACCTATAAATTAGAACCTAACATACAATTAGGTGGCGTTACGTTTGGCTGGCTAGCAGCTACAATATCGTTTTTAAAGTCTGTTGATAACCTAAACGTACCAATCCCTTTGTTTATAGCAAGTGCAGCTAGCGATACAGTGGTAAACAACGAAGCACAGTACAGTCTTGCAAAAAGGCATGCTCATGCAACGATTGAGAGTTTTGAAGGCGCTAAACACGAGCTACTTTTTGAACGTGACGAAATTCGAAAGCCGCTATTAACTAACTTTTATCAATTTTGTGATTCGGTGACGGCTTAACAAGTACTGACAAAGGGTCGAGGTGGATCAGTATATCTACCTCCGACTCAAAACGTTCTTTGAGCATTGCCTCTACTTCATCAGCCACATTGTGCGCGCGAATCAAGCTTAAATGATCATCAAGCTCTAAGTGCATTTGAATAAACTTAACTTTACCGCCTTGGCGAGTACGAATGTCATGCACGCCATGCACATCAGCATGGGCTCTGGCTATGTCAAATATGCTTTGTTTTTCGTCATCCGGGAGCTCTTTATCCATTAAGTGATCGGCACTATCGCGAGCTATATCCCAACTGTTATAAAGTAAGTAACCCGCTACACCTATTGCAAAAATAGGATCTGCATACAACACGCCATAATAAGCTAACAAAATAGCTAACAGCACCGCAGCGTTTAATATTAAATCGCCTTTGTAATGTACTGAGTCGGCTTTTATAGCAATTGAATCGGTATACTTAACCACTTTGTTTTGTACAAATACAATGACAAGCGTACACGCAATAGCAAAAATACTTACCCACACACCTAATAAAGAATGGCTTAACTGTATAGGGTTAAATAATCGCTCAATACCATGAAAAGCAAGTAGGCAACCTGAGCCTGCAATAAATGCGGCTTGGCCTAGTCCTGCAAGTGCTTCAGCTTTTCCGTGTCCAAATCTATGATCATCATCCGCTGGGCGCAGTGCGTAACCCAACACTAAAAAGCTCATTGCGGTGGCAGTAATATCCATTAACGAATCAGTTAACGAGCCAAGCATTGAAGCTGAGCCAGAAGCCAGCCAGGCCCATGTTTTTGCGCCGATCATTAAGCTAACCATGACCATGGTAACAATGCTGGAAGTTTTAACCCAAAATTCGTAGCTACGGTTATGCACGCGTGTATCCATTAATCACTGTATTGAATGTGTTGAGTATATCATTTTTTTAAAAGGTTTCGTGTATACTGCCCTTCGTCAAACTACAGATTATTTTATAAGGCTCATTATGCTGGATATTGTTTTATACCAACCTGAAATACCGCCTAACACAGGTAATATTATTCGCCTATGTGCCAATACTGGCTATGCATTACATTTAATTGAGCCATTAGGTTTTGAATGGGACGATAAACGCGTGAAACGTGCGGGCCTTGATTACCATGAATTTAGCCATGTTCAACGCCATGCCTCATTTGAGGACTACCTTGAGAAATGCAAACCTAAAAAAGTGTATGCCTGTACAACTAAAGGCAGTCAATTTCATCATGAAGCAAGTTACGAAGCTGGCGACTGCTTGGTATTTGGTCCTGAAACACGCGGCCTGCCTGATGAAATGATTCAAGCATTACCAAACGATCAGCGTGTACGTATTCCTATGCAAGCAAATAGTCGTAGTATGAACCTGTCAAATGCAGTCGCCGTGTTTGTTTACGAGTCGTGGCGTCAGTTGGGCTTCCCTAACGCCCAGTAAATATAATCCGTTAGGCAATAAAAAACCGACATAGTGTCGGTTTTTTAGTTAAGGCCTAGCTCAAGCGCTTATTCAGCGCGTTGTTCTCGTCCTAAAAGAGCCATAGCGGCTTCTTTCATGTCTTTATTTTCATAAAGTACTTTATAAATTTGCTCAGTGATTGGCATTTCTACGCCAGCACGCTGCGCTAGTAAGTACACTTCTTTAGTGTTTCTAAAGCCTTCAACTACTTGGCCAATAGACTCAATAGCAGCATCAACGCTCTCGCCTTTACCTAACGCCAAACCAAATCGACGATTACGTGATTGGTTATCTGTACAGGTTAGTATTAAATCACCAAGGCCTGCCATTCCCATAAAGGTTTCTGGCTTAGCACCCAAAGCACAGCCTAAACGAGTGAGCTCTGCAAGGCCTCGGGTAATGAGCGCGGTACGCGCATTAGCACCAAAACCTACACCGTCCGAAATACCGGCGCCAATTGCAATTACATTTTTAACCGCACCACCGAGCTGTATACCAATAAAGTCATCATTGTTATACACACGGAATGAGCGACCACAATGAAGTAAATCAGCCAGTTGCTGCGCAAATTCAGGTGACGTAGAAGACACTGAAATAGCTGTAGGTGACCCCATCGCCATTTCTTTTGCAAACGTAGGACCCGAAAGTACCGCAAGTGGTATGTCATCACCCAATTCTTGCAAAGCAACTTCTTGTAACAAACGTCCAGTATTAGGCTCAAGCCCTTTAGTTGCCCACGCTACTTTAGCACCCTCTTGCAATGCAGGTTTTATCTGCGCAAGCGTGTCGCCAAAAGCATGGCTTGGCACAACAACAAGTACAATAGCACTGCTAGCAACGGCATGTTGTAGGTTAGCTTCAAGAGTAAGAGTATCTGGGAAAGGAGCATCAGGTAAGTAACGTTGATTTTTCCGCTCAGCTGCAAGCGTGGCAACGTCGTCGCTATTTCTTCCCCAAAGTGTCACCTGGTGACCATTTCGGGCTAAACAAATAGCAAGGGCGGTGCCGTAAGACCCCGCCCCTAATACAGTAACAGCTGTAGTTGCTGTACTCATAAGTTATGCGTCTGCTGAAGCCTGGTCAGCTTGCGCAGTACGTTGTTGCATGTATTGTGCAAATAACGCATCAAAATTAACTGGCGCAAGGTTAAGCTGTGGGAAAGTACCACGGTTAACAAGATTTGAAACAGCTTCACGTGCATATGGAAATAATACGTTAGGACAAAATGCACCTAGCATGTGCGCAAGTTGCACTTCTTCAACTTCAGCAATAGTAAAAATACCTGCTTGTTGAATTTCACATAAGAACGCAGTTTCTTCACCAATAGATGCAGTTACAGTTAGCGCTAAAACAACTTCAAATACACCTTCGTCCAACTTGTTTGAGCGTGTATCTAGGTCTAGCTTAACTTCTGGTGTCCATTCTTTTTGAAAGATGGCCGGAGAGTTTGGCGTTTCAAACGATACATCTTTAGTGTAAATGCGTTGAATAGTAAATTGTGCGCCAGCTTCTGCAGCTGCTACGTTTTGATTTTCTTCGTTCATTGTTATTCCTAACTTGTTCGTTATTATAATTAAATTAAGCGTTTAGCTTAGCGTCAAGTTTACCTTGCGCTTCAATAGCCATCATGTCGTCGCAGCCACCGATATGTTCATCATTAATAAAAATTTGCGGTACTGTGCTTGCACCACCTGCTTTGGCAATCATTTCATCGCGTAGCTCAGGCTGCACACCAATATCATAATTTGTGTATTCAACGCCTTTGCTGTTTAAAAGCGAAAGAGCACGCTGACAAAATGGACAATACGCCTTGGTGTATAAAACAACATTACTCATAATAAATCCTCTATCGGCCTAGCTAAACTGATTAGCGACCTGTTGTAGTTGGTAAGCTGGCAGATTGCCACGCACCCATGCCACCTGCTAATAAGTAAACTCGTTCAAAACCAGCTTTACTCATAGCGGCTGCAGTACCTTGGGCAGTCATACCTGTAGTACATACAACTATAATGGGTTTAGTCTTGTACTTTTCAAGGCTTGAAAAGTCAGATTTTTTCGCATTCTCTGGGCTTAAGTGCTCAGCACCAGAAATACGCCCTGCATTAAACTCTTTTTGCGCACGTATATCGATTACTTGACCGTCATCACGGTTAATAAGTAACGTAAGCTGCTGGGGATTTATTTGACGAACAGCTGAAAGCTTACTTTTTATCCAGCCACTAACAATAAGGAAAACAATACCAACCCAAGCAAGGCTTAAAATGGGATGATTTGTAATAAATTCAATATATTGTTCCATTCTACTTCCACTATGAAATTATGTTTTAAAACGTGATGTTTTAAGGATTTTGTACTTTAGCCACGCAAGTATACCCAAACCAACCTAAAATGCGAGTTTAGGAGCACTTAGAGGCGTTTAAAAAACGATAAAGCCCCCCATATATAGTTAACAAGAACTCTGGATAATAAATCTATCTCAAGCAGAGTTCAGGTTAGTCAATGAGGTATAAGTGAAAAAATTTAATATCTTGTTTTCAATGCTGATCCTAGCTTAAAAACACGGTATGCTAAAACCACGCTAATAAACCTTTTTAGGTGCACAGTATCCATCAACAGATACTAATTTTCAGGAGCTATTATGACAGAGCATAAAAAACCACTGGTATTAATGATTTTAGACGGTTGGGGACACCGCGAAGATACGCAAAGTAATGCTATTCTTGCAGCTAACACACCTGTATTAGACAACTTATGGGCCACCCGCCCACACACATTAATATCGGCTTCGGGTTTAGATGTTGGTCTTCCTGATGGTCAAATGGGTAACTCAGAAGTTGGCCATGTAAACTTAGGTGCAGGGCGCATTGTGTATCAAGATTTTACCCGTATCACCAAAGCAATTAACGATGGCGAGTTTGATTCAACCCCAGCCTTAGTTGAAAACATAGACAAAGCAGTAAGTGCTGGTAAAGCGGTTCACATAATGGGTCTTTTAAGCCCAGGTGGTGTGCATAGCCATGAAGATCATATAGTTGCAAGTATTGAGCTGGCGGCAAAACGTGGTGCTAAAGAAGTCTATTTCCATGCATTTTTAGACGGCCGTGACACACCTCCACGTAGCGGAAAAGCATCAATTGAACGAATTGAAGCGTTATTTAGTAAACTTAAGTGCGGACGTTTAGCATCACTTATTGGCCGTTACTACGCAATGGACAGAGACAACCGTTGGAACCGTGTAGAAAAAGCTTACAACGTAATGACGCTCGCCGAAGGCGACTTTAATTTTGATAATGGTGTTGAAGCACTTAATGCAGCGTACGAGCGCGACGAAAACGACGAGTTTGTAGCAGCTACGACCATTACGCCGACAGGTGCCACTCCGGCTTCAATAAACGATGGTGACACCGTTATTTTTGCTAACTTTAGAGCAGATAGAGCCCGCGAAATTACCCGCGCTTTTGTTGAGCCTGAATTTGATGGTTTTACTAAAAAAAGAACGCCAGAGCTTAGCGCATTTGTAATGATGACAGAGTATGCAGCCGATATAGACGCACCTGTTGCATTTGGACCTACACCACTAATAAACGTACTCGGTGAATGGTTTGAAAAAAATAATAAAACACAGCTTCGTATTTCAGAAACCGAAAAATACGCACACGTTACATTTTTCTTTAGTGGCGGACGTGAAAGCGAATTTAAAGGTGAAACACGCGAGCTAATTCCTTCGCCGCAAGTAGCAACCTACGACCTACAACCTGAAATGAACTCAGAAATGCTAACCGACAAACTGGTAGAAGCAATTAAAAGCGGTAGATACGATGCTATTATTTGTAACTACCCTAATGGCGATATGGTTGGTCACTCAGGTGTATTTGAAGCCGCTGTTAAAGCTTGTGAAGCTGTAGATAGCTGTATCGGACGTGTTGTTGATGCGCTAGAAGAGTTTGGTGGTGAAGCACTAATTACAGCCGATCATGGTAATGCTGAGCAAATGGCTGATCTCAAAACAGGCCAAGCACATACTGCCCACACTAGCGAACCGGTGCATTTTATTTATGTTGGTCGCGATGCAGAGCCAATGCAAGGTAAAGCCTTGAGTGATGTAGCCCCAACAATGCTTCACTTAATGGGTATGGAGCAACCAAAAGAAATGACTGGTACGCCTATCATGATGTTGAAATAACACATGAACAAACGTATTAACCGGTTAATTAAGTGCGGTTTGATACTAACTTCATTAGTGGCTGCATCTGCAGTTGCTAATGAAGATCGTACTAAAAAAGACTTATCAGAGGTTCAAAATGCACTTGAGCAAAGCCAAGCTGAATATAACGCCCAAAGAAAAAAAATAGCGTCGCTACAAAAAAATCTAAAAAGCCATGAACTCGATATAGCTAAAAATGCTAAAGCACTTAACATGGCAGAGCAATCCGTAAAAGAGACTAAAACACAGCAAAAAGAGTTACAAAGTAAAGCCGATGAGCTTGATAAAAAACACACTCAGTTTCAGAAAATTTTAGCCGCGCAACTCAAAAGTGCCTATATGGCCGGTGGCGACGACTACTCTAAAATGCTGTTGAATCAAGAAGACACAGCCAAGTTTGAGCGCACACTTAGCTATTACAATTACTTAAATAAAGCCCGTATTGAACAAATCGAAGATCTAAAAGATCTTCAACAGCAAATAGTACAAAACCAAGAAGAGCTCGTTAAAACGCAAGAAAAACTAGAGCTTTTATTTGATGAACAAAAAAGGCGCCAAACTGCATTACTTAATGCACAAAGTGAACGCCAAGCTAACCTCAAAAACTTACAAGCTCAGCTCAACAGCACTAAAAGCTCAATAAATTATTTAAAAGAAAACCAACAAACTTTAGTAACAACGATTAAAGAGCTCGAAAAAGAAAAAACACAAAAAATAGAATTACTTGGCCTAAATAAGAGCAAGGGCAAATTAGACTGGCCGAGCAAAGGCAAGTTAGAGCACACATTCGGCCAACGTAAGCATGGTGGTATTGATTGGAAAGGCGTGTTAATTGGTGCAAAAGAAGGCACTAATATTAATAGCGTGCACAACGGCCAAGTTGTATTTGCCGATTGGCTAAAAGGTTATGGATGGGTAATTGTTGTAGACCATGGTGAAGGTTTTATGAGCCTATATGGCCACGCTCAAACGCTACTAAGAGATGTAGGGGATATGGTACGTGAAGGCGAAACCCTCGCTTTAGTAGGCCAAAGCGGCGGACAGGCAAGTTCTGGTCTATACTTTGAAATACGGCACAAAGGACGCGCAGTAAATCCTGTAAAATGGTGCATACGTATTTAATTAGATAAATCGCTGCACCGCCTTGGAGCAGCTGATGACAACTAAAAAACACACAATAAATACCGTTAATAAAAAAAGTGCAGACTTTTATATAAGTCTGTACTTACTTGTATTACTAACCCTAATTACCTTTACTAGTAATGCACTAGCAAGCTCAATTAAAGATCTTAAAAGACAACAAATAGACGAAATACTCTTTAACATTCATACCTATTACGTTGAAGATCTCACCTTACAAAATAGCCACCATATTAAATATAACAACCAGCAGTTTGAGCGTTTATATTCAAAACTCGACTCCTATTCTAAGTACTTAAATGAGTATGAGTTAGCCTCATTATTTGATAATACAAATGGTCGTTACACAGGTATTGGTATAGAAGTTAAGAACATAGACGAGAATATGACTATTGTTAACGTGGTTAATAATTCGCCCGCAAAAGCAGCAGGTATTTTACCAGGCGATATTATTGTAAGTGTAAACAACAACGCAGCTCAAAACCGTACTATCGACGAAGTAGCAACACTAATAAGAGACAGTGAATTTTCGAATATAGATATAATTGTAAATCGCGATAACAATAAAAACCCACTCACTTTTCATGTCACACGTCGCCAAATAAACCTCGAAAGTGTAACAAGCGAACTTTTAGATTTTGGAACTGGTTACATAGCTATTAATAACTTCTCTAACCACACATTACATGAAGTTGCACTACAAGTTGCCGCCCTGCAAAGCCATTTTGGCTACCCACTTAAAGGCTTAGTAATTGATTTACGTGATAACCCAGGGGGGACATTACAAAGCGCAGTGGCTGTATCAGACCTATTTTTACAAAGTGGCACTATAGTAACGACTAAAGGACGTTTTTACGATGCTAACCAAGCATTTTATGCAAAGCGTGGAGACATTCTAAAAAATGCGCCCATAGTTGTGCTTATAAACGAAAATTCTGCCTCTGCAGCCGAAATACTTGCAGCAGCACTTAAAGATAATAACCGAGCAACCATTGTTGGCAGCCAATCTTTTGGGAAAGGCTCTGTACAATCACTCATTCCACTCGGTGATGGCAATACCGCATTAAAGCTCACCACAGCGAAATACTTCACACCGTTAGGTAAATCGATTGATGGAATAGGAATAACCCCAGATGTGGCGGTTAATCAAACAAACCTTTCACAAAGTAATAAAGCCGTTATAATAAAAAATGAACACACTAACAATAATGCGCAATTACTTACTGGTAATCTAACCGATTTACAGTTGGTTAAAGCCAAACAATTACTCAGCATGCAATAGCTTGTATAAGCTGTATAAATAAAGCTAAAAAGATAATAAAAACTATAAACGTGAAAATAATAAAATGGCTAACATTAGCTATTTGTTTTAGCTCTGCAACAATTAGCGCCAAGCAAATAGCAATAGTGATAGACGATATAGGCTATCATCAACGGGACTTAGAGTTCCTTTCCTTACCTGGGCAATTGTCGTATTCAATTTTGCCCCATACCCCTTATTCGCAAATTTTTGCAACACTTGCCAGTCAATCAAATAAAGAGTTATTGCTTCATGTACCTATGCAAGCACTTAACGGTAAAGAACTAGGGCCTGGTGCGCTTACTTTAAATATGAATAAAGAGCAGCTTCAGCAAACTCTTGGAACAGCTCTCGCTAGTTTACCGCAAGTTAAAGGCGTTAATAACCACATGGGCTCAGCGCTTACGCAAAAAAGCCAAGCTATGAAGTGGACAATGGAAGTACTTAAAAAGCGTCATTTATATTTTTTAGATAGTCGCACAACCGATTTGAGTCAGGCACAAAATGCAGCTAACTTTTTGGGGGTTGCTAATATTAGTCGCCAAGTGTTTTTAGACAACATAACTACACCAGAACAACTGCAGCTAAGGCTTGAAGAGTTAAAACAACTAGCCATTTCCCATAGCTTTGCCATTGCAATTGCTCACCCCTACCCTGAAACCATCGAGTTTTTACGCCATGCCTTACCAGAGCTAACTAAGCAAGGTTTTGAACTCGTACCTGTTTCGCAATTAGTTGAACGTAAGTACATTCAGTTAGCGCATGCTGAGAGAAAGGGAGTGAGTGCTAGGTAATATAAGCTTTAAATAATGCTATATCCGAATAATAAACTAATACCAATTCGCTTAATTAAGTGGTCTATTTTGAGGGCGGAAAAACGTGTTGATAGCTAGGCAAAAAATTCACTATTCAGTTGTTCTAAATGAGACTTTTTTAACGCAGGTAGCGACACGTTTAGCCCCGCAAAATGATTAAGTATTATTGCGGATTGGTATAACCATTCGATAATGCAGAGTATCGGTATTACTTGATTAGATATTTTATCGTTGGGTTTCGCTTCGCTCAAACCAACCTACTCAAAAGCAAAAAGCCCCGCATTTTCATGCAGGGCTTTTTAAATTTTGCTGCTTGAGCAATATTAGCTCATAGCGCTTTGTAACTTTTTCATCGCTGTTTTTTCAAGCTGACGAACACGCTCAGCAGATACACTGTACTTTTGTGCAAGCTCCTGAAGGGTTGCTTTATCATCAGACAACCAACGCGCGCTAACAATATCTTGTGAACGTTCATCTAGTGTTTTAAGTGCGCTAAATAAACGGGTATGCGCTTGCTCTTTCCACTGCTCTTGTTCAACGTCGTCAGCTAAGTCAGCTGCGCCATCTGTTAAATACTGTACTGGAGAGTATGTACTTGTTGGTGCATCGTCGTTATCGTCACCAGTTAGGTCAAAGCCCATGTCTTGGCCGCTCATGCGCGATTCCATTTCACGTACTTCTTTTTCACTCACACCTAGCTCGCTAGCAACAGTGCTAACCTCAGCTTGGTTGAACCAGCCTAAACGCTTTTTGTTTTTACGAAGATTAAAAAACAATTTACGTTGCGCTTTAGTGGTTGCAACTTTAACTATGCGCCAGTTTTTAAGAACAAACTCGTGAATTTCGGCTTTAATCCAATGCACTGCAAACGACACTAAACGTACACCCACTGTAGGGTCAAAACGTTTAACCGCTTTCATCAGGCCTATATTACCTTCTTGAATAAGGTCAGCTTGTGGTAAGCCGTATCCCGAGTAGCTTTTAGCAATATGTGCTACAAAGCGTAAATGCGACATAATGAGTTGCTTGGCAGCACTAAGATCGCCTTCTTCCTGAAGTCTTTTAGCAAGTTCTTGCTCTTGTTCAACTTTAAGCATAGGAATAGTGCTTACCGCTTGAAGGTAACCGTCCATGCTTGCGCTTTGTTGTCCGACTGTAAGTGCCATTGCGTATAAATCTTTACTCATTTTTCACCTCGGTGATAAACATTTGAAACTATCTTAGCACTCTTTCTCTAAGAGTGCTAACCCCAATTTAAAACTTTTTAAAAGTATAAATCAAGCAGTTTTTAGTATGTGTTTAGTCTACTACAAGCGACTGAATAAGTGATGAATTGAGGAGTTACAGCCAATTAACCTAACCGCATCACCTTATTTACAACTCATTACTTTATGGGAGGATAGTACACAAATATGACAGTTTTAATAATGGGAGGTACAACCCAGTCCGATACGATACGCATATCAAGCTGGGTTCGTTCACTTATAGTTTGCAGGGTTTTTTATACTTTATCGGGTTCTATTTCTTTAATATATCGATTTACAGAAAGGTACGAGCCTACAAATCCTAAGCTTGTTGCAAGTAACACTAAAAAGCCGAGTTCATTAAGCGATAATCCTATTAACGAAAAGCTTGTTTGATACACCCCCGCCACACTGCTCACAGCGCTTGAAAGCCACCACATCATCAGACCTACGCATATAAAGGCAAACAAACCACCTATTACACCATACCAAATACCGGTCCACAAAAATGGGGCATGTATAAAGGTGTTCGTTGCGCCTACTAGCTTCATTACTTGTATTTCTTCTTTTTTATCCATGATCGACAAACGAATGGTGTTACCAATAATAAGTGTCACTGAGGTAAGTAGTAATAATGCGATAGTTATTACACTTTCTTTGAGTAAATCTAGTAATGCATTTAAACGCTCTAACCAGGCTATATCGAGCTTACCAAAATCAACTTCACGTTCACTTTCTAATTTAGTTAGCAGTACTTTAGCTGCATTTGGATGTCTGTGACGTTTTGTTGGAGTAACGAGTACCACATCCGGTAATGGATTTTTATCTAAATACTCCAAAGCTTGCCCAAAGCCAGATACGTCTTTAAATTCTGTTAATGCCTGTTGTTTTGAAATAAACTCAACACTTTCCACTTCTGGGTAAAGTGCTAAACGCTTTACTAATGTTTGCGTTTCTTGCTCGTTCATACTTTCTTTTACAAACAACGATATTTCACTCGCCTCTTCAAAGCCACTACTCACTTGCTGTACGTTTTTAACGACTAAGTAAAGTGTTGCAGGTAACGTTAGGCTCAAACCAAGTACAGCGATAGTCATCATAGACGCAAGCGGCGTGCGCCACATTTCACCTAAGCTATGCACACCTTGGCGAAAAATATTAATAATAAAAAAATAACCGCCAGCTAATACTGATTTTTTTTGCTTGTCGTTACTATTTTGGCGACCTTTAAAAAGTAAACTCATAGTGCCCCCTCAGCAAGCGGGTCTTGAAGCATACGGCCATCTTTTAAGGTTAAGCTACGATACTTCATACGTGCAACCAAACCCAAATCATGCGTTGCGATAAAAACAGTGGTACCGTGTTTATTAAAGTCTTCAAACAACTTGAGTATTTCCATTGAAAGCTCTGGATCAAGATTACCTGTTGGTTCATCAGCTAGTAAAATTGGTGGGGAGTTTACAATAGCTCTGGCAATACCAACACGTTGTTGTTCGCCTCCAGAGAGCATTGAAGGATGACATTTCACTTTGTCAATTAGGCCTACCTTGTCAAGCGCACCATGGACCCGTTTAGCTATTTGCTTATGGTGAGTCCCCTCAATAATGAGAGGTAATGCCACGTTATCAAAAATAGTGTAGCGCTCTAATAACCTATGGTTTTGAAAAATAATACCTATATCACGACGAGCATAAGGAATTTGACGCGAGTTTACTTTGTTTAAATCAACACCGTTGATAAATACACTACCTGCTGAAGGACGTTCCATTAAGCTAATTAACTTAAGCAACGTACTTTTACCCGCACCACTGTGGCCAGTTAAAAAGGCAAGTTCACCCGGTTTAATATGAAAATTAACTTTTTCGAGGGCGCGGTGCCCTCCAGGATAGGTCTTACTTACTTGCTGAAAATTTATCATCTTTTTATTATGCCAACTCCATTAACACATTAATGAAATTAGTATTCCTCGCAATTAAAAAGGGAGCTAGCTCCCTTTTTTGGTAAATTAAACGTCGTCCTCATCTTGGCTAAATAACGCATCAATAAAATCATCGCTTTTAAAAGCGCGTAAATCATCAATACCTTCACCAACACCAATGTAACGAATTGGAATATTAAACTTATCTGCAACCGCAAAAATAACACCACCCTTTGCAGTTCCATCAAGTTTTGAAAGCGTAATACCAGTTAAACCAACACATTGATTAAACAGGTTTACTTGGCTAATTGCATTTTGCCCTGTGCCTGCATCGATAGTTAGCATCACTTCGTGCGGCGCATCAGGATCAATCTTTTTCATTACACGAGCTATCTTTTCAAGCTCTTGCATTAAATTATCTTTATTTTGCAAGCGCCCAGCTGTATCAGCAATTAACACATCTATATTACGTGCTTTGGCCGCTTGGAATGCATCAAACACAACTGATGCACTATCTGCACCTGTATGCTGTGCAATAACGGGAATGCTGTTACGTTCTCCCCAAACCTGAAGCTGCTCAACAGCCGCCGCTCTAAACGTATCACCAGCAGCCAGCATAACCGACTTACCTTCGTTTTGAAATTGCTTAGCCATTTTACCAATAGTCGTTGTTTTACCAACACCATTTACACCTACCATTAAAATAACAAACGGCTTTTTATCTTCGCTTATGACTAAAGGCTGTTCTGCCGTTTTAAGCATCGCAGCCATTTCTTGTTTCATTAACTCATAAAGCGCATCACCATCTTTTAACTGTTTACGGTTCGCTGCATCAGTTAAACGATCAATCAACTTCATGGTAGTATCAACGCCTAAATCGGCGGTGAGTAATTGAGTTTCAAGATCTTCAAATAATTCGTCGTCTATTTTTTTTCCACTAAAAATAGACGCAAAACCAGAACCTATATTAACGCGAGTCTTTAACAAGCCTTTTTTAAGACGAGAGAAAAACCCTTCTTTTTTTGGCTTTTCGGCTTTTTTAGCTTCTTCAATTGCAAGTTCTGCTGTGATACGTTCTTGTTCTAAACGCTCATTTTCTGCTTCTTCAGCTGCAATACGTTCTTGCTCTAAACGCTCATTTTCTGCTTTTTCAGCCGCAAGGCGTTCTTGCTCTAAGCGTTCATTCTCTGCTTTTTCAGCAGCAAGGCGTTCTTGTTCTAAACGCTCGTTTTCTGCTTTTTCAGCTGCAAGGCGTTCTTGCTCTAAGCGTTCATTCTCTGCTTTTTCAGCTGCAATACGTTCTTGCTCTAAACGCTCGTTTTCTGCTTTTTCAGCTGCAAGGCGTTCTTGCTCTAAGCGTTCATTCTCTGCTTTTTCAGCTGTAAGGCGTTCTTGCTCTAAGCGTTCATTCTCTGCTTTTTCAGCTGCAAGGCGTTCTTGCTCTAAACGCTCATTCTCTGCTTTTTCAGCTGCAATACGTACTTGCTCTAAGCGTTCATTCTCTGCTTTTTCAGCCGCAATGCGTTCTTGCTCTAAAAGCATCTGCGCTTCTTGTTCTGCTAAGCGCTTCGCTTGCTCTTGCCTTTGAGCTTCAGCATCCGCTTGTTCTTTTGCTAATAACTCAGCATTCGCTTGCTCTATTGCAAGCTTTTCGGCTTTGATTGCCTCATCTTGTTTTTCAAGGCGTATTTGCTCTAGTCGCTCAGCCTCTACTTTTTCTGCCGCTAATCGTTCTTGCTCTAAGCGCATCTCTTTTTCTTGATCGGCTAAACGTTGCGCATGTTTTTGTCTTTGCGCCTCGGCATCTGCTTGCTGTTTTGCAAGCAATTCAGAATTGGCCTGCTCAATGGCAATCTTTTCCGCGTTTTCAGCACGCTGGCGTTCTTGTTCTAAACGCTCTGTTTCAGCCTCTGCTTTTAACCGTTCAGCTTCAGCTTGCTCTTGCGCTAGTTTTTCTTGCTCTAGCTTCTGGGCCTCTTCTTGCGCTAATACTTGTTGTTTATCAGCTGCTGCTTTTTGCTCTGCTTCTTTTTTATCTGACTTGCCAAAACCGAGCCACGACATGAATTTACTTTTTTTTGTCATACTTGCTAATAACCACTTATAAAAATCTGATAAACTAAAATTTGAAATAGCTTGGCAATGCCCAGCAATAGTTGCTAATAAATACAACCATTCAAAACGTAAGTGTTCAATAGTAACACTTTTAATGCGGTTGAAAAATGAAGCTACACGTAATCGCCCATAATATTATCTGAGCTAGATACCATATACCATTTTTTAGTGAGCTAAATGAGAAAAAAAACAACGCAAAATAAAGCTACTAACAAGCCAAGTGATGGCTTTATTAGAGTGATTAGTGGTCAATTTCGAGGCCGTAAACTCCCGGTTAAAAACGTAGAAGGCTTGAGACCTACTACCGATCGAATTAAAGAAACTGTATTTAATTGGCTAATGCAAGATACGCGTGACGCAAATGTACTTGATTGTTTTGCCGGTTCTGGTGGATTGGGATTTGAAGCACTATCTCGATTTGCTAAAAGCGCTACATTTATCGAGCTCGACTCATTAGCTGCTAAGCAATTAGAACAAAATATTAGCACTTTAAAGCTCGACAACGCATACGTTAAACATACTAATTCGCTCTCCTTTTTAGAGCAAAAAAACACAAACGAAGCTTTTAATCTTGTATTTGTTGACCCACCATTTCGTAAAGATTTAGCGCAAACAACCTGCGATTTATTAGAAAAAAACCAATGGTTAAGTAACGACGCATTAATTTATGTTGAAGTAGAGGCAGAGCTAGCTGCCTTAGAAACACCAACCAACTGGTTGTTAATTAAAGAAAAAAAGGCAGGACAAGTACTTTGCCAACTGTACCAGCGACAAGCAAATTAATACTGTTTAACGTAATGCGTTTCTGTTAATATTGTCCTTTACATGTGGTGTTGCTTCGGATTACAATACCGCACCATTTTTGAACCACTTGATCAATGTTTGATCAACTTGAGCAACGCTCATAATTTAGGTAGGTGAATTTTTAATGCCAGTAATTAAAGTAAGAGAGAACGAACCGTTTGACGTAGCACTTCGTCGCTTCAAGCGTTCATGTGAAAAAGCAGGAATCCTTTCAGAAGTTCGTCGTCGCGAGCACTATGAAAAACCAACAGCTGAGCGTAAGCGTAAAAAAGCTGCTGCAGTTAAACGTCACATGAAAAAACTTTCTCGTGATAACGCTCGTCGCGTTAAATTATACTAATATATTAGGTCTTGTATAAATGAGCCTTTTAATAACGCTAAAAGATGCGCAAAAAGATGCGATGAGAGCTAAAGACAAGCAACGTCTTAACCCTATTCGTATGGTACTTGCTGCAATCAAGCAACGTGAAATTGACGAGCAAATAACGCTAGACGACGCAGGTATTACCTCCGTTATAGTGAAGCTTGTTAAACAACGTCGTGACTCTTACACTCAGTACAAAGATGCTGGGCGTGATGATTTAGCTGATATTGAAGCCAATGAAATAGTAGCGCTTGAAACTTTTTTACCTAAACAATTGAGTGAAGAAGAAATAATTGCTCTCATTGACGCGGCTATTGCTGATACTAATGCAGCAGGTATGCAAGACATGGGTAAAGTAATGGGTATAATCAAAAGCAAAGCTGAAGGTCGAGCCGATATGGGTAAGATTTCTGGTTTAATTAAGCAACGATTAACTGCCTAATACTCCCACATACATTAAAGTATGATTGAAGTAAACCGAGCCTAGCGCTCGGTTTCTTTGTTTTTAACTTTAATAAAAAGTACACCGATTAGGTTACTTTAAAATGAAATTTTTTATAGCTTCCCTATTTATTTCGCTGTCATTTTGGTAAGTTAAAGCACACTATATTTTGCATCAAGCAAGTATAAAAAAGTAAATTTCATATTCGTTCTTCTTCTTATTATTTCAGGACTGTATTTTACTAATGGCCGGAAAGATCCCACGTAACTTTATAGACGATTTACTTGCCAGAACCGATATTGTCGACCTGATAGACTCAAAAGTAGGTCTAAAAAAAGCAGGTAAGGATTATCAAGCTTGCTGTCCATTTCATAACGAAAAATCTCCCTCATTTACTGTATCGCAAGACAAACAGTTTTATCACTGCTTTGGGTGTGGCGCTAATGGTAATGCAATTTCGTTTGTAATGGAGTACGAAAAGCTAGAGTTTGTAGATGCTATTGAAGAAATAGCCAGCATGCTTAACTTAGAAGTACCTCGAGAACAAGGCGCAAATTCAGCACCAGAGCGTACGGCTGCGCAAAAGCGCTCCGATTACGACTTAATGCTTCATACTGCTCGCTTTTATCAGCACCAATTAAAACACCATAGTAATTCTGCTGCTGTTATTGAGTATGTTAAAGGCCGTGGTTTAAGCGGTGAAACTGTTAAAAAATTTATGATTGGCTACGCTCCCAGTGAATGGGATGGGCTATGCCTACAGCTTGGTCGTAATAAAGAACAAAAAGAGCAATTGGTTGAGCTAAAGCTAGCTTCAGAAAAAACACCAGGCAGACAATTTGATTTTTTTCGCGATCGCCTAATGTTCCCTATTCGCGATAAACGCGGACGCGTTATTGCATTTGGTGGGCGTGTAATGCAAGCCGACCAAGGGCCAAAATATCTAAACTCGCCAGAAACCCGAATTTTCCATAAAGGCTTTGAGCTTTATGGGCTTTACGAAGCAAAGCAAGCCCATAAAAAACTTGATCATGTAATGATTGTTGAAGGTTATATGGATGTTGTTGCCTTAGCTGAACAAGGGATTGAATATGCAGTTGCATCACTGGGGACAGCAACAACAAGCGAGCACATGCACACTTTATTTAGAACTACTGATAAAGTAATCTGTTGTTACGATGGCGACAGGGCTGGCCGTGACGCTGCTTGGCGGGCACTTGAAAATGCACTCCCTTATTTAAACGATGGTAAAGCACTACAATTTGCATTTTTACCAGATGGCGAAGACCCTGACTCGCTTGTACAAAAAGAAGGTAAGGAGCAATTCGAATTGCGCCTAAGCCAAGCAGATGACTTTACCAAAGTATTGTTTAATAAATTAAGCCAAGAGGTTGATTTAACACTCGATTCAGGAAAAGCTAAACTTCTTAGTGCAGCACTTCCACTAATTGAAAAAATTCCAAGTGAGTTTTATCAAGAAAACATTCTTGAACAATTAGGACGCTTAATTGGCAGAACGCGTGAGCAGTTGAATAGCCGTTTAAAAACGCCTAAACAACAACACTCTATTGAACGTAAATTTAAAATAACACCTATGCGCCAAGCTATCGGTATATTGATCCAGCACCCTAATTTAGCTAAAAGTGTGCCGTATTTACCTGAGCTTGCACAAATGAACATTGCTGGCATAGGGCTGTTATTACGATTACAAGAACAAGCTTTAGAAAAAGAAAATGTGACCACTGCGCAACTGCTCGAGTTTTTTCGAGGAACTGAAGATTACGAGCCATTAATCAAGCTTGCAACGTGGCAACATGAGATAAATGAAGAACGTCTAGAGACGGTTTTTAAAAATACTTTCAAGTTTATTGAAGATCAGTGTTTAAATTATCGACTCGAGACCCTATTAATAAAGGACAAGACACAAGGCCTTAGTAGCGATGAAAGGCTTGAGTGTCATTTGTTAATGACAGCGTTAAAAGCGACTAACAGTTAGGGTCTGTTTATCTTTCGAGGTTAAGTTTACAGCAGTGTGTTTGGTATTTAGACAAGACAGAGCTTATGTAGTGTGGTTATTCCACATAAATAGGCGATAACGCAGCATAAATACCAAACACGCGCTGCCCTTTGGGTTCGACCCAAGGGAGGTTTACTCTTTGTTGCTCGGTTTTACTTAGCCCACTAGGTTACAAACCTCGCGCCGCGATTAAACCACCCTTGGATAGAACAAACTTTAATCCTGAAAGACTAACAGACCCTAGTCAAAATTGATTTAAACTGTTATACTGTGCTATTCACTGCGTCACATTATTCTAGTTAGCTTTAATGCAAACTACATGATGGCGCCTGTTGTATCAACTTATCAGAGTGGAAGAAACAATCTCTATGGATCCAACTCCTCAGTCACAATTAAAACTTCTGATTCAGAAAGGTAAAGAGCAAGGCTACTTAACTTTTGCAGAAGTAAATGATCACCTTCCACAAGACATTATAGACTCAGATCAAGTAGAAGATATCATAAGCATGATTAATGACATGGGTATCAAGGTTAGCGAAAACGCGCCTGATGCTGATGAATTAATGATGCAAGAAACAACGACAGACGAAGACGCAGCTGAAGCTGCCGCTGCAGCCCTTGCGACTGTAGAAAAAGAAATCGGCCGTACAACGGATCCAGTTCGCATGTACATGCGCGAAATGGGTACTGTTGAACTTCTTACACGTGAAGGCGAAATTGTAATCGCTAAACGTATTGAAGAAGGCATTAATCAAGTACAGATTTCTGTTGCAGAGTACCCTGAAGCAATCACTTACCTACTAGAGCAGTGGGATAAGTTTGAAGCTGAAGAAATGCGTTTAAGCGATATTATCGTTGGCTTTATCGATCCTAATGAAGATACAGCGCCAATTTCAGCAACTAACATCGGTTCAGAATTAAGTGCTAAGCAACTTGAGGACGACGATAAAGATGACAAAGATGATGCTGATAGCGATGATGAAGATGAAGAAGAGATAGACACAGGGCCAGATCCTGAAGAAGCTCGTATTCATTTTGAAAATTTACGTGATTTATATAATAAAGCACGTGATACGTTTGAAGCTAAAGGTCGTTCGCATCCTGAATCACAAGCAGCCATTTTTGAAATTGGTGAGCTTTTCAGAACATTTAAATTAATACCTAAACAGTTTGACCGCATGGTAAATAACATGCGTGAAATGATGGATCGTGTTCGTGTTCAAGAACGCCTAATCATGAAGCAAGCTGTTCAAATTGCTAAATTACCAAAGAAAACATTCGTTAAGCATTTTGCTAATAACGAAACTGACGCTTCTTGGGTTGATTTAGAAATTTCAGGTAACGAAAAGTATTCAGCTAAACTTGAAGAAGTTAAGCCAGAAATCATTCGTAGCATTAATAAATTATCTGTTATTGAACAAACAACAGGTTTAAGCATTGAGCGTATTAAAGACATCAACCGTCGAATGAGCATAGGTGAAGCGAAAGCACGCCGTGCGAAAAAAGAAATGGTTGAAGCTAACTTACGTCTTGTAATCTCAATTGCTAAAAAATACACAAACCGTGGCTTACAATTCTTAGATTTAATCCAAGAAGGTAACATTGGTCTGATGAAAGCGGTTGATAAGTTTGAATATCGCCGTGGTTATAAGTTCTCTACTTATGCTACGTGGTGGATACGTCAAGCAATCACACGCTCTATTGCTGACCAAGCAAGAACAATCCGTATCCCTGTGCATATGATTGAAACGATTAATAAACTTAACCGTATCTCTCGTCAAATGTTACAAGAAATGGGTCGTGAGCCAAATCCAGAAGAATTAGCAGAACGCATGATGATGCCTGAGGATAAAATCCGTAAGGTACTTAAGATTGCTAAAGAGCCAATTTCAATGGAAACACCAATCGGTGATGATGAAGATTCTCACTTAGGTGACTTTATCGAAGATACAACTATTGATTCGCCAATCGATTCGGCAACAATGGAATCTCTTCGTGGCGCAACTAACGATGTACTTGCAGGCTTAACAGCTCGTGAAGCTAAAGTACTACGTATGCGTTTTGGTATTGATATGAATACCGACCACACCTTAGAAGAAGTAGGTAAACAGTTTGACGTAACACGTGAGCGTATTCGTCAAATAGAAGCGAAAGCGCTGCGTAAATTACGCCACCCTTCTCGCTCAGATTTACTGAAAAGCTTTTTAGACGCTAAATAATTTTAGCGCTACTATATAAACTAAAAAGGCCGCTATAGCGGCCTTTTTTCTATTTGAAGGAAATAACCATGGCTTGGATCCAAATTCGTATTAATGCCAATGCTGCAACAGCTGATGCCGTAAGCGATCTATTAATGGAAGCGGGTAGCGCTTCAGTAACCTTTATTGACGCAAAAGACACCCCTATCTACGAGCCTAAAATTGGCACCGTTGTGTTCTGGGCTGATACCACAGTTATTGGCCTGTTCGAAGCTAATCATGATATGAACGCAGTCGTTGCGTTATTGAAGCGCCATGATGAGCTAAAAGACAATTTAGTATACAAAATCGAGCAACTTGAAGATAAAGACTGGGAACGTGAATGGATGGATAACTTCCACCCTATTCAATTTGGCGAAAAACTATGGATTTGCCCAAGCTGGCGCGACATTCCTGACCCTGATGCTGTAAATGTATTGCTAGACCCTGGCCTTGCTTTTGGCACGGGTACGCATGCAACAACGGCCTTGTGCCTTAAATGGTTAGAAAGCCAAGATCTGACGGGTAAAACGGTTGTTGATTTTGGTTGTGGCTCAGGCATTTTAGGTATTGCAGCTATAAAACTAGGTGCAGAGCGTATGATTGGGATAGATATTGACCCTCAAGCGCTTGAAGCTAGCCTTGATAACGCGAACCGAAATGGTGTTGCAGACAAACTCGAAGTATACCTTCCAGAAAACCAACCTGAGTTTAGTGCAGATATAGTAGTGGCCAATATTTTAGCCCAGCCACTTCGCGAATTACATAGTGTGATTTTAGGGTTATTAAAGCCAGGTGGTAAAATTGCCATGTCAGGTATTTTAGAAGAACAAGCACAATCGGTTGCTGACATTTATGCACCGTTTATTGAACTAGATGACATTGCCGTTGAAGGTGATTGGACTCGAGTAAGTGGCACTAAAAAAGCGTAATAAATCGAACAATCAAATCTAGAGCATTAACTCAAAACATGCATGTAAAGCCTGTATTTAACAGGCTTTACTATTTTTTTACATATCCAAAAATTTTCTAGTTGTCTTGTAAAAAATAAAATCTGTATGAATTTCAAACAAATCAACCTACTTGTCATGTGGTTATCAAATGTCAATACGAAAAGGGCAAAAAAAAGTTACTTTTGTTCAATTTATAGCCTTTGATTTTTGTGAAAAAAACCGTAAACTTAGCGCCCCTTGAAAAGAGGCCTATTGAATATAGTGCGTATCGGTAAATACCAACTTGAGAATAATGTAATTGTCGCGCCAATGGCAGGCATTACAGACAGACCATTCAGACAACTTTGTCGACGCTTAGGTGCGGGCTTAGCTGTGTCTGAAATGCTATCGTCAAATCCTAAGGTTTGGAAAACAGAAAAGTCGATGAACCGTATGGATCACAGCGGTGAGTCGGGTATACGCGCGGTGCAAATTGCAGGAGCAGATCCTGAGCTTATGGCGCAGGCCGCACAATTCAATGTTGCTAATGGTGCACAGATCATAGATATCAATATGGGGTGCCCAGCAAAAAAAGTGAACAAGAAACTCGCAGGCTCTGCCTTATTACAGTTTCCTGAACTTGTGGAAGAGATTATTGATGCAGTCGTTAATGCTGTTGATATACCTGTGACACTTAAAATCCGTACAGGATGGGATCCGGATAACCGTAATGGTGTAGAGATTGCGAGAATAGCTGAACGTTATGGCATTGCATCACTTGCTGTACATGGGCGTACGCGCGCATGTATGTACAAAGGTGAGGCTGAGTACGCCACGATTAGGGATATAAAACGTTCAGTGTCGATTCCTGTAGTTGCCAATGGTGATATTACATCACCAGAAAAAGCAAAACAGGTTTTAGACTATACGGGTGCAGATGCCATTATGATTGGCCGAGCCGCCCAAGGTCGCCCTTGGATATTTAGGGAGATAGACCACTATTTGCGAACTGGGGAACATTTACAGCCACCTGCTATTGCAGAGGTGCGCAGTATATTAATGGAGCATTTAACAAACCTCCATATGTTTTACGGTGAGCCAATGGGAGCGCGAATTGCTCGCAAACATGTATCTTGGTATTTGCAAACCCATGACAGTGATGGTCAGTTTAGGCGAGTATTTAATGCGCTCGACAACCCACAGGCACAGGTCGTCGCATTAGAGCAATACTTTAAAACACTAGCAGCTAACTAAGAAAGAAAGAGACTTAATAATGTTCGAACAAAACGTGACTTCTCCATTTATCACTAACCCTCATGTTCAGTCACACGAGAAACCGCAGCCATTGCGTGATGCAGTAAAAAAAGCTGTTCACCACTATTTAAAGCAGCTTAACGGTCAAGATGTGCAAGACGTTTACGACCTTGTTCTTTCAGAGCTAGAAGCGCCATTACTTGAAGAAGTAATGACATATACACGTGGTAACCAAACTCGTGCAGCAATTTTACTAGGTATCAACCGTGGTACTTTACGTAAAAAGCTTAAAAAATACGGCATGAACTAATACTAATTATATTGAAAGCGTAAGTATTCTAACGAGCTAAACAAGCCCATAACGTCGTTAAAAGTTTTTTATGTAGAATAACTACACTGCAAAATTTTTGCCTTGTTATAGACTTGTTTTTCTATCGTTATTACTACTTACTAATCCAATACAACTGGTATTTTGCAAAAAAAGCACCTTAGGGTGCTTTTTTTATGCCTACAGTTTATTAACTAAATTGCAAAATGCTCACGCTTATTGAGCCTTTATAAGTCGTTTTTTGAGTAGTAATCAGTTAAAATGCCCGCTTCTAAGCTAGCTCATTAACTGAGGAAATCAAACTACAATGGATACTCATCGTCCCATTCGTCGCGCACTATTAAGTGTGTCTGATAAAACCGGTATTGTTGAATTTGCCCGCGCACTTGAAGCGCAAGGCGTTGATATTTTATCAACTGGCGGCACATGTAAACTACTTGCTGATAACGCCATAAAAGTGACTGAAGTATCAGATCACACAGGCCACCCTGAAATCATGGATGGTCGCGTAAAAACCCTTCACCCAAAAATTCACGGCGGCATATTAGCCCGTCGCGGACAAGATGAAAGCGTAATGGCAGATAACAACATTTCTGCTATCGACATAGTTGTAGTTAACTTATACCCCTTTGCGAATACAGTCGCTCAAGAAAACTGCAGCCTTGAAGATGCCATTGAAAACATTGATATTGGCGGCCCTACAATGGTTCGTGCAGCAGCTAAAAACCACAAAGATGTAACAATCGTGGTAAACGCGAGCGACTACGACCGTGTTATTAGCGAAATGCAAAACAACAATGGTTCAACAACGTACAAAACACGTTTTGATTTAGCGATTGCCGCCTACGAGCACACTGCACAATACGATGGCATGATTGCTAACTACTTCGGTAAAATGGTGCCTGATTACACCGAGGAAGCTGCTGTAGAGACTAAATTCCCACGTACTATCAATATGCAGTTCACTAAAAAGCAAGATATGCGTTACGGTGAAAACTCACATCAAGATGCTGCTTTTTATGTTGAAAATGACATTGCTGAAGCATCAGTTGCAACAGCAACTCAATTGCAAGGTAAGGCCCTTTCGTTTAACAACATTGCAGATACCGATGCAGCACTTGAATGTGTTAAAGAATTTGACGTACCTGCGTGCGTAATTGTAAAACATGCTAATCCGTGTGGTGTTTCAATTGGCGACAATATTCTACAAGCATACGAGCGCGCTTTTAAAACAGACCCTACATCAGCATTTGGTGGCATTATTGCCTTTAACCGAGAGCTAGATGCAGCAACTGCACAAGCAATTGTTGACCGTCAGTTTGTTGAAGTAATTATTGCACCTAGTATTTCGAGCGACGCTGCAAAAATTGTTGAAGCTAAAAAGAACGTGCGCCTATTAGAATGTGGACAGTGGACAGGTAAAGCAGCTGGCCAAGATATTAAACGCGTTAACGGCGGTATTTTAGTTCAAGACCGCGACTTAGGCATGGTAACGCAAGGCGACTTAAAAGTTGTTTCTAAGCGCCAGCCTTCTGAGCAAGAACTTAAAGATTTACTGTTTTGCTGGAAAGTAGCTAAATTTGTTAAATCAAACGCAATTGTTTATGCCCGTGACGGTATGACCATTGGTGTAGGCGCAGGCCAAATGAGCCGCGTATACTCAGCTAAAATTGCAGGTATAAAAGCCGCCGACGAAAACCTTGAAGTTAAAGGTTCAGTTATGGCGTCTGACGCATTCTTCCCATTCCGTGATGGCATTGACGCAGCCGCAGCCGCTGGCATTACTGCGGTAATTCAGCCTGGTGGCTCAATGCGTGATGAAGAAGTGATTGCAGCTGCTGATGAAGCTGGCATGGCAATGGTACTAACTGGTATGCGCCATTTCCGCCACTAATCACACAAAGGGTTAAACGTTGGTTTAACCCTTTTTGTTTGCTATAAATTCACGTATTCTGATTATTCAATAACCTATTTAAAATTATAATGTGAAGGAACAAACAATGAAATTTGCGCTAAAATCGCTACTTGTAGCCACACTAACAATGACATCGACTATGGCGCTTAGCCATAACCACGAATCAAGCCTTGAACATGCACTTCAATCAAGCGAACGCAGTGCTAAAAACAGCGCTCGTGATGAATATCGTCACCCAGCTCAAACACTTGCATTTTTTGGCTTTAAACCAACCATGACAGTTGTTGAAATTGCACCCGGTGGTGGTTGGTATAGTGAAATTTTAGCGCCAGCATTAAAAGAACAAGGCACTTATTTTGCCGCGCACTTTCCTGCTGATTCATCAGTTGGCTACTACCAACGCTCTCTTGCAGGCTTTAAACAAAAAGTAGCAGAAGATGAGCGCTTTAGTAGCGTTAAAATTACTGAGTTTGCACCTGTAACACATTTAGATATTGCGCCAGCTGGCAGTGCCGATATGGTTTTAACATTTCGTAATGTACATAACTGGTATATGGGCAAAGATAAAAGCGGTGCACTAAGTGCATTCCAAGCTTTTTATAAAGCCCTTAAACCAGGCGGTACATTAGGTTTAGTTGAACACCGTTTAGCTGAAGAGCGTGCTGATGAAGATCAAAAAACATCAGGTTATATGAAGCAGAGCTACGTAGTAGACCTTGCTGAACAAGCTGGGTTTGAATTAGTAGCAAGCAGTGAAATAAATGCAAATCCAAAAGATACAGCCGATCACCCTAAAGGTGTATGGACGCTACCACCAAGCTTAAGACTCGGCGAACAAGATGCTGACAAATATAAAGCCATTGGTGAAAGCGACCGCATGACGCTGAAATTTAAGAAACCGCTTTAAATAGGAATTTTCGCCATGAATGTTTTAGTCATTGGCAGCGGCGGCCGCGAACACGCACTTGCGTTTAAAGCCGCTCAAAACACCAAAGTAAATACTGTATTTGTAGCCCCTGGTAATGCAGGTACTGCACTTGAACCAAAACTTGAAAACGTAGCAATAAACGTTGACGACTTAGATGGTTTACTTAGTTTTGCACAGCAAAATAAGGTAGAGCTTACTATTGTAGGTCCAGAAATACCGTTAGTACTGGGTGTTGTTGATAAGTTTCGTGAACATAACATGGCTATTTTTGGACCAACGGCGGGCGCAGCTCAGCTTGAAGGTTCGAAATCGTTTACTAAAGACTTTTTAGCACGTCATAAAATCCCAACGGGCGACTACCAAACGTTTGAACAAATTGAGCCTGCCCTTGCTTATTTAAAAGAGAAAGGCGCGCCAATTGTTGTAAAAGCAGATGGTTTGGCTGCGGGTAAAGGCGTAATTGTAGCCATGACGGAGGCCGATGCCGAAGAAGCTATTCGCGATATGCTTGCGGGTAATGCTTTTGGCGATGCGGGAAGTCGTGTTGTTATTGAAGAGTTTTTAGACGGTGAAGAAGCGTCTTTCATTGTAATGGTTGATGGTAAAAACGTATTACCATTTGCAACAAGCCAAGATCATAAACGCGCTTACAATGGCGATGCGGGTCCTAACACGGGTGGCATGGGTGCATACTCACCTGCGCCAGTTGTTACTGATGAAATCCACCAGCGTATTATGAACGAAGTGATCTACCCTACGGTAGAAGGCATGGCAAGCGAAGGCCATCCGTACACCGGCTTTTTATATGCAGGTTTAATGATTGACGAAACAGGCACCCCTAAAGTAATTGAGTACAATTGTCGCTTTGGCGATCCTGAAACTCAACCAATGATGCTACGTTTGCAATCAGATTTGGTTGAATTGATTGAAGCTGCTAACCGTGTAGAACTTGATAAAACAACAATTGAGTTTGACCCACGCGCAGCCGTTGGTGTTGTACTTGCCGCTAAAGGCTACCCTGGTGATTACCCTAAAGGTGACGCTATTTCGGGGCTAAAAGTGGATTACCCTGCAGGTGAAAAAGTGTTTCATGCGGGTACTAAACAAAGTGGCAATGACGTTGTAACCGCAGGCGGTCGCGTATTATGCGCAACAGCACTTGGTAACACTGTTACGCAAGCGCAGCAACGCGCCTATGAGCTTGTTAAACAAATTAGCTGGGATGGTATGGAATATCGTACAGATATAGCTTACCGTGCTATTGCACGCGAGCAATAGCCTATAATACCTATTCATTGGTATAACCAATTAATTTAACTAAAAAAGCGCAGTTTCCCTGCGCTTTTTTAGTGCTACACTAATTAAAAGGTTTTTTAAAAGTAAATTAACGTTGGAACTAAGAACTTTACGTTACCATGCAATTGCTGTTGCCATACTGATTTTTATATTTTTTATAATCAGTACATTGGCATCAAACTTAGTCGTGCCTACACGATATACAATTGATAAAACGGCTCCAATGTACCTCGATTACGCCTACTATATTGACGAAACCAAAACTAAAAAATTCGATACCATCATTAACCAACCTGAATTACTTACTCATCAACCATTTTCAGATGTTCCATGGAGCTTTAGCCAACAAAATTATTGGTTGTTTCTTGATTTAGAAAATAAAAGTCTTAACAAGCAAAATGTTGTAGCACATTTTGACAACCCTATGGTCGATCACCTTACGGTTTATCGCCTCGATAAAAATAACAAACTAATTGAAACATACAAACTCGGCGATAAAGAAGAAGCCCTCTCTTTGTTTGAATACAGCGTACCGCATATTCGCTTTTTAGTAGAAAGAAAATCATCACAACGCCTAGTAATAAAAATAGACACAATAGGCATAAGTAAAACACCTGTAAACTTGTATCGTGATAAAGAGTTTATTGACTTAGTACGCTCTCAAACTGGGATCTGGGGTATTTTTGTAGGCGTGCTATTGATGGCTGCGCTTTACAACTTGGTGCTTTATTTTGGTATAAAAGACCGTGTTTATTTAATTTATATTGGCTACATCGTCAGCGCTATTACACTAATGGGTGCAGTACTGGGCTTTGGTTTTTATTTATGGCCTAAGCAATGGCAGCTCTTTATTCACGAACAAATTGTGTTTAGTAATTATGGGGTCGCCTTTTTCACCCTTGCTTTTTGCACCATGTTTTTGCGCTATCATAAAGATAAATGTTGGCGTTACAAAATGAGTATAGCTCTACTTTGGCTTATGTTTACTCTTGCTGTATGTAGCTTGTTTATTCCTGAAAATATAGCGGCTCCTATATTTTTTGGTGTAATGGTACTGCTTTATATTACTTGTATTATTTTAATATATAACAAGTTACGCAGTGGTTTTAGGTGGGCTAAGTTTTATGTTTTATCATGGATACCGCTAATTTTTGGTGCGGCAATTCAACCTATGGAACTCACTGGTGTTTTACCGTATACCTTTGCAACCCGCCATGCCTTTTTAGTCGCTATTTTGTGCGAAGTTATTTTAATGGCGATGGCATTAGCAGACAGGGTAAGGTATCAGCGAGAACGTGCGCTTTACCATGCCACGCATACACAACAAACACGATTACTCAATAGCTCCAAGCTAAAACAAGCATTTATGGCACTACAGAGCCAAAATCGCTCAACAACGTTGTGTTTAATAAAAATACGTCACTTTAATTCACTCAATACGATTATTACCTCTTCTCAGGGCTACACACTTATAAAGCATATAGCCAAAGAGCTTGAATTAGAACTCAGCCATGAACGTGAATTTACAAACCTCGAAACAGATTTAAACACCAGTCCTCGCTTAGCCGATTTAAGCAGTGGTGTATTTGCCTGTATTTCTACAAAAACACAAAACCAAGAAATGCTAGAAGCACTACTGACTAAAATAATTAGTAGCCTACCAAAACAATATGAAATTAAAGGGCTAAACCTGCAGCTTAGTTACAGTATAGGTATTAGTAGTGCAGGCAAGACTAACGACTTTGAATATTGGTTAAAGCGTGGTTATTTAGCGCTTAAAAAAGCAAAAGGTAGCGTTAATCAAGTTGGGTCATCGTCAAACGGTAATAATCTGATGATGGACGTTGCTCTAGCCGCTAAGCTGCAACAAGCAATCAAAACAAATCAACTGGCGCTTTATTACCAACCTCAAATAAACTTATTAAGTAACCACGTAAGTGGTGCTGAAGCTTTATTACGTTGGCCCGACCCAACTTACAGCAACTTATCAATTGAAGAGCTAATAATACTTGCTGAACACACAGGTATTATTAACGAGCTAACACTGTGGGTAATAGAGCAAGCTTGTAAAGACATAGTTGAGCTTACTAAAAATGGCTATAACGAGCACACAATTAGCGTAAATTTAAGTGCTAAAAACTTAACCATAAATAATTTAGCCGAAAAAGTAGAAAATATTTTAATTAAATACCAAGTGCCGGCACACTTACTTAAATTTGAACTAACCGAATCGGCCTTCGTAGATAGTCAAGATGCACTTATAAAGTTAGTTGATGAGTTAACCGCATTAGGTATTAAAGTGGTACTGGATGACTTTGGGACAGGCTACGCGTCACTTAGCTACTTAGTTAATTATCACTTTAGTGAGCTTAAAATAGATAAGTCATTTGTTTTTGATTTGCCTAACAACCCAACTCACCAAGTTATAGTACAAACAGCCATTGATATGGCGCATAACCTCAATTTATCAATAACAATTGAGGGGGTAGAAACCCAAGAAATCCATCACTTGCTCAAAGATATGAACGCTGATTCCGCCCAAGGTTATTTATACGCAAAAGCACTGCCTTACACCGACTATTTACACTTCTTAAAAAGCCAATATAGCTTAAAAATGTTAGACTCCTCTTTTTAACATCTTTAGGGGCCAAGTAAAGATGCAAGGCACACTGCGTAAACTAAAATCGAGCTTAACCGAACCAGTACAATATCACTTACCTGTAGGTGAACACTTAGTAGACTTAAATGCATTTATAGGTAAGGAGCTTACGCTTACCTTTAGTGGCACTATTTTATGTTCTAACTGCGGTAAAAAAACCAAAAAAAGCTATTCTCAAGGTCACTGTTTTGTATGTATGCGCAAGCTTGCTAGTTGCGATATGTGCATAATGAAACCAGAAACCTGCCACTACGATCAAGGCACTTGCCGAGAGCCGCAGTGGGGCGAAGAAAACTGCATGATCCCACACTATGTGTATCTCGCTAACACCTCAGGTTTAAAGGTAGGTATTACCCGCCACACACAAATACCGACTCGCTGGGTTGATCAAGGCGCCACTCAGGCATTACCTATTTTTAAAGTGCAAACTCGCCTGCAATCTGGTTTAGTAGAAGTTGCATTGGCTGAATTTATTGCCGACAAAACTAATTGGCGCAATATGCTAAAAGGTCAAAACGACGCAATTGACTTAAAAGCAGCGGCAGCCGAGCTGATCCCACAAATTAGTGAAAAGCTAAACGAGCTCAGTGAATTATTTGGCGCAACAGCAATAGAGCAACTTGATGAAGATGTGGTTGATTTAAACTTTCCAGTAACCGAATACCCAACAAAAATCAGCTCATTTAACTTTGATAAAGACCCTGTTGTAAGTGGTGTTTTACAAGGTATTAAAGGTCAGTACTTAATCTTTGAAAAAGGCGTTATTAATATACGTAAATTTACGTCTTATGAAGTAACCGTAGGCTAACGGGCCATGTTAAACAGCTACCCACAATTATTGGTTATTTATAATGAGCTTGAGATAGCCCATAACCAACAAGAGCAACAAGAGTGCTTGCACAGCGTTACGCAAAGTGAGCTAAGCGATGTGCGAGTACTTAACAAGCAAGGTGACTACCTTAATTTACAAGGCACTGTTTGCCCTAAATTGAATGGCGAGCAACTAGCACAGCTTGTTACAGCTTACTTATTAAATGAAGGGCAATGCTGCCTTAGTAAAATCAAAACCCTAAGTACTGCGCAGGCGTTTGATTTACTAGGGCTATAAACACTCTCTTTATTTAAACCTCAGTAAGCACTTTTATATGCGCTACAGCACTGCGACCTAAAGCTGATAGCGCATAGCCACCTTCTAAATACGAAATAACCCCTTTACAACCGCCCTCTTTAGCAACACCACATAGTTGCTCGGTAAGCCAAATATAGTCATCCTCTACAAACTTTAAGCTTGCCATATCATCTTCTAGGTGAGCATCGAACCCTGCGCTTATAAAAAGTAATTCAGGTTTAAACGCTTTTAATTTTGGTAACCATTGCCCAGTAAACACCTCTTTTAAATCGTCGCCATTACTGGCAATTGGCAGAGGTGAATTAACTATATGGCTATTATTTTTAACCGCTGTATTTGGATAAAACGGATACTGAAATAACGAACAAAGCAGTACATTTTCGTCATCAATAAAAATATCTTGCGTGCCATTACCGTGGTGTACATCAAAATCCGCAATAGCAATGCGCTTAACCCCTTTGCTTTGTGCGTACTTAACAGCAATAGCTAAGTTATTAAACACACAAAACCCAGATGATGAGTTTTTATTAGCGTGATGCCCTGGCGGGCGTACTGAGCAAAAAGCAGCATCGAGTTTATCGGCAAGTATTTCATCAACCGCTAACAATCCTGCACCTACTGCCCGCTCAATCGCTTTAAACGAATCGGGGCACAGCCACGTATCGCCATCTAAATTAGCGAGCCCTTCTGTTGGTAGCGTATTTTCTACGTGTTTAAGTAAAGCTTCATCGTGAGCAAGTAAATAATGCTCACGCTCGGCCTTGGGTGCTTGGAGGTGTGTTAAGCCAACATCTACGCCGCTGGCAAGTAATCGGTCTGTGATGGCATCTAGACGTTCTGGGCACTCGGGGTGGTCGTCTATCATTTTATGCTTACGGCAATGAGGATGAGAAATAACAGCGGTACGCATAAAAAGTCCCTTACAAGGTGTAAAAACTTAATATAGCAAAGCCACCGATGGGTGGCTTTGCGACTTTGGTTTATATCAATACTTTAAATATCATTATTAACTATTTTGCTTTTAAATGTAGGTTTCTAAAGTCAAAGCTAAAGTCGGTCACTTGTGTTGATACCGCACGCATTTTGGCACTGTTTACACGATTTTGTGAGCTCATTTCAAAACGAATAAACGCATCCGCCTCAAGTAGCTTTTCATCCCACTTAACAATAAATGTATTACCAGTGTAATGCTCAAGAGTGCCTTTCAAGCGTTTAGTGTGGGTAAAATCAATGCGTAATTTACCATCTAACTGCTCAATAATTACATCGCCATACCAATCATCGTGTAATGTACCGGTGTAATTAATGTTTGGTAATTGTGGTTGGTAGTCAGCGGGGGCTTCTGGTTTTGCATTAACATACGCTTGTTGTTTGCCTTCAAAATGGCTTTTAGCTAAATCCTCTACCCAGTCTTTATCTTCAAGCTCAAGTGCATCTTCAAGTACTTCATGGGTTACCGCCGAAAGCGCACCAAAAGCTTGTTGATTAGATAAAATAACAATACCAAGTTTTTTCTCAGGCAATAAAGTAACTTGCGATACCATTCCTAAAATACCACCGCCATGACCTAGCTTTTTAAAGCCATGGTAGTCTTCAATGCTCCAGCCTAACCCATAACCCCTAAACTGCTGATGATACGATTCAAACGCACTTTTAGACGCCATAGATGTAATATGTGGGTGCCACATTTGCGCTTGTTGCTTTTCACTAAATAGCTGCTCGCCACTTGGCATTTTACCGCCTGCTAATTGCGTACGAAGCCATTGGCTCATGTCGCTTACACTTGATGCAATAGCGCCTGCGCCTCTAAAGTCCTCAAGATAGTTCACAAAAAATGGATGAAGCGTGCCATCCATAGGAATATGACCTGTCGCCCAGTTTTTATTACTTTTAGGAATACGTGAAAAGCCCGCGCGTGAGTTATCCATATGCAGCGGCTGTAATATATTTTTTTCGATGTAATCGTTCCAGCTCATCCCCGCCACACGTGCAACCACTTCACCAGCGGTAACAAACATCAAGTTGTTATAAGCGTACTTACTACGAAAGCTGCTCGCTGGTTTTAAATACTGTAATCCCGCTAAAATTTCATCAACTGATTTATCGGTACTTGGCCAAATCATTAAATCTCCTTGCCCAAGCCCAAGCCCACTGCGATGACTTAATAAGTCACGAATACGCATTTCGCGTGTTACGTACGAATCGTACAATCTAAACTCGGGTAAATGATCAATTACGCGATCATCCCAGCTTAATTTACCTTCATCAACCAACTTTGCCAGTGCCGCAGTAGTGAATGCTTTTGTGTTTGAAGCAATACCAAATAAAGTGTCTTTGTTTACTCTTTTGTTGGTATCGAGATTAGTTACACCAAAGCCTTTAGCAAATATTACTTTATCGTTTTCAACAATGGCAACTGCCATACCGGGTACGTCAAAACGTGCCATTGACGCTTTAATTACGTCGTCAATTTTGTTGGTATCAACTTGTGCCCAGCTGCTAAACGTAGTGCCTGCTAATAGTGCAATTGCGGCAAGTTTGGTTAATTTCATATCAATCCTATTTTATTATTTTTGATGAACTGCAAATTCAATTGCTGCGCGCTCTTGATTGGTGTCGCTTTTTTGTGCGCGATTTAATATGGCATCACTGTATTCTTTTGGTACGCCCGCTTCAAGTGAACCGCGATGAACGTGTTTTATGTACCAATCATATGGGAGTACATTGCTGTCATGGGTATTAGCTATATAACAATGTGCGGCTACAGTCTCACCCGTTAAAAGCGTTGGGGCTATATCTACACAATCGTAACCTACGCCCTCAATACCATCTAAAATAGCTTTTTCTTCTTCATTGAGCTCATAAATAACGCCGTAAACCAATGCATCTTCTTTATCGCTTGGACAAATACTGCATTTACCTGAGCCATCTTTAAATAGCATATCAAAAGTAAGCTCGTAGCCTTTAAGTACCGCAGTTCCTACACGCTTTACATTGGGCAAGCGCGCTAACAAACGATTAGATGACATATTAGAACCAAACGAGAAATTATATAGCGGCATTTTTATCTCCTGCGCTTTTTGAATAAGTTAAATAACAACACGTACTGCAAGTGCAATTAAAATAATGCCAATTCCACGGTCAAACCAATAACCGCGTTGTTGGAAAAAGCCCCTTACATTATCTCGAGAAAGCATCATTGAAAGCATTGAAAACCACGCCCAAGTAGCCAATGCCATATACACGCCGTAGCCGACCTGTATGCTAGTAGGTGTTGTTGGGCTAATCACGAGTGTAAATAACGACATAAAAAATAACGTGGCTTTTGGGTTTAATGCATTGGTGAAAAAGCCGCGCCTAAAAGCCACCCAAACGGGTTCCTCTTGAACGGTTTTGTTTTCAACATCTTTTACAGCCTCGCCTTCATTACTTGCAGGCGGTTTTGCAGCTCTAAGAGCTTGTACGCCTAAGTAAGCTAAATATGCACCAGCAAGGTACTTGAGCGCCATAAATAAACTAGGCGATTGCGTTAAAATAAGCGCAACACCTAAAACACAATAGGCAACGTGCAGTAAAATAGCAGCGCCAACACCTGCGCTTGTCCACAATGCATTGCGCCTTCCTTGTTGCACACTTTGCTTAAGTACTACGGCAAAGTCAGGCCCTGGGCTTGCTACTGCAAAAAAATGAGCAATAACAATCAGTAAAAATTCATCTAAGTATTCCACGCAGATCCTTGCTAGTTTGGCGAATAAGCTAATAACAGCGGGTTGGCCGAGTTATTTACCAATGCTTTAATTTCTTTTTGTGCTTTTTTAAACTGGCCACGTAAATGCGGCTTTAAGTGCTTTTTAGACACCGTATCGTTTTTAAAGTAACTAATTAGGGCATGCATAAATACCGTATGCGTTTCACTTAACTTAGCTTCACGGTTAGCGTATGGATTATAGCAAGAGCCACACCCGCCTTTAAACTGATACACCGTGTTGCTCATCATCACACCAAACCCTAAAAAACAAGCAAGTGCATCAGCAGCTTGTGGTAAATACTCCCTACCACCTGGCGGTAGCACCCCAACGTGATGAATAAGTATGGTGGCCAGAGTACCTGCATAACTAGCCACTAAATCTTGTGGCTGATTAATCTGGTTAGGATTAAAAGAAATATTAATCGTATGGCTTGGCGGCACAATTAGATGGCTGCCTTCGCCACGTATTTCATTGCTAAATTCGAAGTGTGGAAAAACTTGCGGTTGTAATTGCTGCGGTGCAACTAGTTGGATAGGCCATGCGTTCATACCCGCGTAATTAGTAACGCGGTTAAAAACATTACTCGCCATTTCTTCAATGCTCGATACCGAATCAGGGAAAAAAGTGGCCGTTGGCAGTATTATTTGAGTGTGCTTTGTAAAAAACTCAGCATCAAAGTTTTCTACAGCCCAAATAAATGTATCAATAAGCCATTGCTGTTCTTGCTGCTCTAATAATGGCTTTGATTTAAATAAAGCTAACATAGTGTGCTCTTTTAGGTTTTAGTTTAGGTGCTTACGTAGGTGCTAACTTAGTCTTTTTGTGTAAGCGCCCAGTCCCACGCTTGAGTATTGTATAGCGGCACAGTTGATAGCGCATGGTGGTGGCTTCCACTGGACTCTTTAGTTGAGTACGATAAGTACAATAAAGTACGATTTTCAGCATCGTAAATACGACGTACTTTTAGTGATTTAAATAATATACTTTTAGATGATTTAAAGATCACTTCGCCCGATTTGCTACGGTCTATTTTTTGTAGCTGCTGCGCTGTAATTGGCCCCGTTTGACGACACGCTATAGACATATCAGAGGGATCTGAAAAATCTAAATTAGCCTCTATATGACTAATATGACAAGTAACGCCCTCAACAATAGGATCTTGCTGCGAATTCACCACAACATCTTTAGTTGTAAATAACCCAAGGCTTACCGAAGCAACATCGTCAGAGCAAGCACTTAACGTAACAATTGCACCTGCAAGTAAAGCTAAACGTTTAAATTTTTGTGGTAATTTCATACTTATCCTTAATCAATATATAGGTAACTTAGTAGATAAGTTACTAAGCGAAGGTTCACCTGTTTGTTTTTATACTAACATCAAAAATAAATACGACTAAATTAGTTTAAAGTAAAGATTTTAGATAGCTCAGGGTTTAGTGACCCCTCTTGTATTTGATACAATTACCTCTCGCTCATGCAGTAACTCATAATAGGAAACGCCTAAATGCCGCACATTATTATTGAACACTCAGAAGACCTCCCCGTTTTACCTCAAGTACTGGTAGAAAAAATTCATACAACCGCTTTCGAAAGTAACTTGTTTGAATTAGAAACCATAAAAACACGTGCTATTGCTTATCAGCAATATCAACTTGGCGCAGGAAAATCAGGGTTTATACATATCGCGGTACATATTTTGGCAGGACGCTCAATTGAGCAAAAACAAATGTTAAGCGAACTGCTACTTTCATGTTTAAAAACATATTGCAGAGCATCAGACAGTCTAAGCGTAAATATTTACGATATTGAGCATGAGATATACCGTAAAAATTAGTTAACTCTTGTAGCTTTGAGCAATAAAAGTAAACACTAGTAAGTAAAAAGCCCCAATAGGGGCTTTTTTGTCTTCTGACATTAAATGCTGAACACTGTCACTTATAAAGCAAAGCATCTGATCTAACGCTGGAATTTAATAGTGCATTCGCACTATTCCAAATTTAAGAAAGCTTAGCTTAATCTATGGATTAACTTTATTTAGATTACGTTTATTCTTAGGGGTAACTAAAGAATAAAAATTACACAATATTAAATTAATGTAGCTTTAAATAATTTGGATAGATATTTACTTGGGAAATTTGTAAAAGTGGTGGCCCCTCCCAGACTCGAACTGGGGACCTAACGATTATGAGTCGTGTGCTCTAACCAACTGAGCTAAGGGGCCAACTTTATATAACTGCTAGGCAGTTAATTTTTGAAGCGTTCAGTCACAGAGCGACTAAAGCGGGTTGCAGTATAAAAACTTTTTAGGTGCTTGTCACTACCAAAAACCTTTATTTTAACAATCAACAAGCTAACTGCTTAAATAGTAATCTTTTAAGTGGGCATAAACATAAAATGTAAGATATTTACCGTGCTATTCACTGCATTAAATTATAAACAAAACCTATCCCATATAGTCTTTTATATTTAACCCTCTACTTTTTAAGCAAAGCTAACATATATGTGTAGGCATACAAGGCTGTAAAAAATATGCTTGGGGCTACTGTCAGTGCCAGATTAGGTGTCTGATTAACTACATTCACCATAATCACTAAGCTCGATTGAACAGTAATCGGAATAATAGGCGCAAAAAGTACGCCTGCTATTTTTTTATTACTTAAATACGAGGCGCTAGAGTTAATTGCATTATTAAAACTTTGTCGTATTGCGACGTTTTGTGGTGTTTTAGAATGAAACATACAAATAATTGGAGTTACGAACGCAAGCGTTACATAACTAAACTTATACTTGTTGACGACCTTTTCTAAAATAAAGGTAAAAAACAGCGTTACAAATCCACTATACAAACCTTGCACTAATGCAGCTTGAAGCGTGACCGATTTAGCAATGTCTGCCGCGCTATTTGCCCAGTAGGCTCAACTAAAATAAAAAACGAATGACACAACGCCTGACATTATAAGTCGAATATTCAATTAACTACCTCAACATGCCTAAAAACCTAGTTTAATGATAACACTAGAAGTGAAGGTAATATTGTCACTAAATAATAAGGTATTTGATTGTATATTATAGATGTATAAACACACTAATGTTGAAGATTTCCTAAATGGCATCAAATCAGAATCTGAGCGCGACTGTTAGCTGGAAAGCTTATTAGTAAACAATAAGTATAGTTTTAAAATAATATTGGGAGTGAGTTAAGGAAGTGAATTAATGGGTTGAAGAGTTTTAAAAAATGGATTTAATCTAAAAACTCTCTAAAAACTAATATTGTGAGCCGATCGGTACTAAAGTATTTAGCTAAACCTCAGTAGTCGGCTTACACAATATATAATCTGTCATTATTTTTTCGCAATAATGTAGATTGCATGTATTAACCCTGGGAAATAACCTAGCAGTGTTAATAGAATATTTAACCAAAAATGCATACCTAAGCCAACTTGCAAAAACACACCTAATGGCGGTAATAAAACCGAAAGTATTATACGAATAATATCCATGATCAAACTCCATTTAAATTAAACATTGAAAAGACTTAAAGCCCAGTATTACTGGGCCTTAACTATACTGTATTATTCAGCAACAATAGCTAGTTTATCAACTACGTCGCGAACATCTTCAGCATTTTTAGCAATTTTAACTGCTAGTTGCTTTTCAGCTTCAGACTCTACAGAGCCATTCAGAGTTACCACACCGTTGTCGGTATCAACATCAATGTCTGTACCACCTACTTCTGAGTCAAACAGGAAGCGAGTTGTGATTACAGTGGTGATTTTAGCGTCCGTTAGGTCGTTATCATCATCGTCCATCATGTCGTTGTTTTTATCTTCGGTGTCCATGCTTTTAACAACAGTAAGGCTGTTATCAACATCAGTTACACCATCTAGGCTAAGTACAAGTTCTTCTGCTAGCTCTTTATCGAGTTCGCTATTAACTTTACCTGTAAGTACTACCTTGCCATTTTTTACATCAGTGTTAATGTCAAAGTTGTTTAGATTAGTGTTCATAAGTAGAACGGTTTCTGCCTTACCATCAATCCAAGCATCTTTACTTTCGTTTTCCCAGCTGTTTGCTTGGGCACCCATAGCCGTAGTACCAAGAACTAGAGCTGCGATAATAGATTTGTTAAATGTTTTCATAATCTTTCTCCTTTTGATTAAAGACACTTTAACTAATGCGAGCTTCAGGCCAACTTTATTTATACTTAAAATTCAAAGGCTTGAATTAATTAAAAGATAAAACCTTATCTATGTTTGTGTAACTATTTACAGGCTACTCGGTAAAACTTTCTCAAATAGTGAAAATAGCTAGATAATTGCTCTTTTGGTTAATCTATCGTTAATATAACAAAACAAAAAACACCGTTAAAAAATAACCAATTGATAATTAATGAAATTATATTTGGTACGCGGTTTGCAGCCTAACTACAAGAGCAGTATCAATAGTAAATATAATAAGGAATAACTCATGTCTGTAAAAGTTGAAGACCGCCCAATAGAGCAAGTACGCGAACAAGTGATTGATCAATTAATTTATAATTACAGTCATGGTGTTATTTCTGTTGATGCATTCGAAAGACGTTTAGATAATGCGATGGATGCACCTAATAACGAAGCTCTGCTAGCCTTAGTAGAAGACTTAACACTTAATACCGATCAGCAATATAAAGCAGAAAAACAATCGCAATTTACACCACATTATAGTGCACAGCAAAACAGTGATGATGATTTTACATTACGCAGTATTTTAGGATCTAACGAGCGAAGTGGTCAGTGGGTTGTGCCAAAAAATATATATTTGAGTAACTTTATGGGATCGGTGGTGCTTGATTTTACCGATGCTATTTTTGCGCATCAAAATGTAACTATTCACGTTAACTGTATTTTTGGTAGCGATGAAATTTACGTACCAGAGCATGTCAATGTAGTGTCTAAAATGTTTTGTATTTTAAGTAGCCTTGAAAATAAATCTGTGTCGCTTAACAAACGCCAAGGCCCTACAATTCATATTGAAGGAAAGGCAGTAATGGGCTCGGTTGAGGTAAAAATAAAGCGCACAATTAAAGAAAAATTTATGAGCTTTGCAAATGAGCTAAAAACCCAGTTTGGCACGGGTAATAATAATCGCTCACTATAATTGAGTAGCAGCACTTTAGCGTGCTGCTTAGTATTTTATTATAAATCGTTATTTCGCTCGCTTGGTATATCACTTAAATACTCTACAAACTCAACTTCAAACCCTGCAGGATCAATAAAGTAGACATTCTTTCTGAAAGGATTCTCGTTACCTTGCTTGCTTAGAGTAAAACCCACTTTATTTAAGCGCATTACTACTGCGCTTAAATTATTAGTTACATAAGCAAAGTGTGCAAAACCAATTTGATGGCCCGATAAGTTTCTGTTTTCACCTTCACCATGACTGCTTATCGCAATGTAATGCGTGTCATCTCCAAAGTGTACCCAGCGTCTTGGTTTTCCATGCCAATCGCCTCTGCCCTCACTTCTAATCGACCAATGTGGAAATACAGCGCGATAAAATGTAAGCATACTATCTATATCACTCGCGACTAAGTTTACGTGCTCTAAATACATAATGTTATCCTATCAGTTAAGTTAGGAGCACGATAAAACCTCAAGTTAACTTTAGGTAAAGTGTTATTTAAAATTAATTTATTTAAATGCAGATAATTATTTTTTAAAAATATATAAACTTTTCAATCTTGTATAAAAAACAAACACAAGTATTTGGGGTTTATTGTTTACTTTATGGCAAAAGTCGCTAAAATACGCCGGCTGAAATATATAAACGTTCTTTTACAACCCAAAGGTAATACCATGCATCCAATGTTAAACATTGCGGTTCGCGCTGCGCGCAACGCAGGCAAAATTTTACTTCGCGCAAGTGAAGATTTATCAAAAGTTGAAGTGCAACAAAAAGGCGCTAACGACTTAGTAACTAACATTGATAAAGAAGCCGAAGCCGTAATTCGTGACACTATTTTACAGTCTTACCCTACTCACTCAATTGTTGGTGAAGAACTAGGTGAGCATAAAGGCAAGGATGATGATTACCAATGGATTGTAGATCCTATCGATGGAACAACTAACTTCATCAAAGGTATCCCTCATTACGCGGTTTCTATCGCACTTAAAGTTAAAGGTCGTTTAGACCAAGCTGTTATTTATGATCCAATTCGTGGTGAGCTTTTCACTGCATCTCGCGGTCAAGGCACTCAGTTAAACAGTAAACGTCTACGCGTTAGCAAAACTACGGTTCTTGCAGGCACTGTACTTGCTACTGGTTTCCCGTTCAAAAACAAAAACCACATGGATGCATACACTGAAGCGTTTAAAGCATTATTTGTACACACTGCTGATATTCGCCGTGCAGGTTGTTCTGCTTTAGATATGGCATACGTTGCAGCTGGCCGTGTTGATGGATTTTTTGAAATTGGTTTAAAACCTTGGAACTCTGCTGCGGGCGAACTTATGGTTAAAGAAGCGGGCGGTATGGTTGTAGATTTCGCCGGTGGTAATAACTATAACCACAGCGGCAATATTATCTGTGGTTCACCAAAACTGACTCAAGCAATTATTCGCGAAATTCGTCCAGTATTAACTGAGTCGTTACTTCGCTAATTAAATGCTATGAATAGCATACTAAAAAGGAGCCTAGGCTCCTTTTTTTGTGCCTAAAAATAAGGGTTATCGAGTTTAATCTCTATCGTTTTACCTTTTGTATAAGGTAGTGTATTTAAATCCTTTGCGAAGTATTCATTAAATAATGCATCAAACTCGCCGTTTGTCTGCATTAATATTAAGCCCTCCTCTACAGCCTTTGCCAATTCGGGTTTACTCTTAGTCACAAAATAATAAATACCCGTTGGGTAGCTTATATATAAATTAGGCACAACGACTAAATTACTTTGTTTGTTTTCAATAAGCTCAGAATTAACCTCAATAAACGAGCGAGGAAAGTAATCTATCCGCCCACGGCTCGTTAAAGTGAACATGGCTTGGTAATTGGTAAGCGGCCTTACACGTAAGCCGTTATAGGACATTATTCTTGTATCTGGCCAGTTGTGACCCTGCACTGCTGAAAACTCTCCTAGCTGCTCTAGGGTTTTTACGTCTTTAAAGCGTGCTACGTTTTGTTTATTAGTGAGTAAAGCCCGCTTTCCTATGTAACCTTTAAATAGTGGTATTTTAATAGCTAAAGCAAGTGCCTCTCGCTCTGGACTACTCATACTCCAATACATATCTAGTTCGTTATCATTTAGGTTTATGAGCTTACGTTTTTGCTGATCTGGTATGGGAATCATCCTAATAACTCCAGGATAGTTAACACTCTCAAGTGCACGTACCAGTAGCTCACTTAAGTACTCTTCTCGTGCGTTTTGAGTATCTTGCTTTTGGGCTACATTAATTATTTGCTCTTGCGCCATAAGTGCAAAACTTGCAAGCAGACCAAGTACACTGGTCGAGATTTTTATTGGCAACATAACAATTACCTACTTTATTTAAATTACCTGCTTATTGCTTGCTAGGCGCACCACTGCGGGAGCAGGCCCTTTACGTTTGCAAATAAACAAATAACTATGGCGATAACGTTTGGCTTCTTTTTTAGCATCAGTTGCGAGTGCTGCAACTTGGTGACTGTTTTTACATTGTTGTAAATCAGGCTCAACTAAGCCAATCGATAACGTTAGTAGCGGCACAAATTGCTTTTCTCCTTCACGATTTGTGGCCCAATACCCTTCGCTCTTTATGTGCTCAGGTGTAAAAAATATACGAGACTGGTGTTCAAATTGCTCAATAATGGTATTACATATATCAACAGCGTCGTGCTGATCAAACACCACCATAAAGTCATCGCCACCTATATGCCCTACAAAGTTAGCACTATTTTTACACGCTTGCACTGTTACATCAGCTAATAGTTTAATTACACTGTCGCCGCTAGCGTAGCCGTATAAGTCATTAAATTGCTTAAAATGATTTAAGTCTATATACGCGAGTGAAAACGGATTACTACCTTTTAATCGCTGCTCTATAGCTTCATTAATTGCCACATTACCAGGGAGCATAGTCAGTGGATTAGCGTGTTGTGCATGGCGTATTTTTTCTTCGGTTATGTGTTTTAAAATATCGCGAAGCGGCGCTAAACCTAAATAAGCGTTTTCTCTGGTTATCACTATATGGCGGCGTATATCAAAGTCTTGCTCAGTTATTTGTTTACTTACGGTATCGAGTAATTGGTTTTCGTCAACGACTAAGGGCTGCTTATCCATCAGTGCAGTAACGGGGCGTTTATCGTAAAGAGCATGTCCATAGGGCGCTGCAAAAACTTCTGTTAATTGATCTCTGTGAAGTAACCCTACTGGCTGGTTTTCAGTATTTAACACTGCAATGCTTATGAGTGATTTATCTTGCTCAAAGAGCTTATGCGCATCTTTACAGCGAGTGTCGCTGCTTATTGCAGGTTGCGTAATCGATAAGCGACCTATAGCCATAGATTGATCAAACAATGTGTTTGATTGCGTAAATGAAAGAGCTTTTAGTTGCTCTGAGCTGAAATCTTCACTTGGCTTTATGCTTGGCTTTTCGAGTAAAAACCCTTGTACATTACTAATGCCTAAGTTTTCTACAAATGTAAGCTCTTCTGGACGCTCGATGCCTTCAGCAATAACCTGAGTATTAGTAGCTCTGGCCAAAATAGTAATAGATTTCAAAAACTCTTTTTTAACTTCGCTTTCATCACAATGATCAATAAAATAGCGGTCAATTTTTACAAAATCAGGGCATAGTTCAGACCATTGCTTTAACCCTGAATACCCAGCGCCTAAATCATCTATTGCTATAGTAAAACCGAGCTCTCGGTAATGGGCTATCGTTTTTAATAACAAGAAGCCATCATCTACTTTTTCTTGCTCAGTAACCTCTATAACTACACGGTTAGCAGCTAAGCCAAATTGCTCTATTAGGTGCAATGTTTCCCCTTTAGGGTGGCAAGGGTCTAGTAGTGTTTTAGGGCTTACATTTAAAAATAATTTACCTTGTAGGTTAAGCCTTACAAAGTTTTCAATCGCTTTAGAGCGACATAGTAATTCAAGCTCCGAAATTAAACATTCCTCATGGGCAACTTTAAATAACGTATTAGGCATTTCTAACGGGCTATTTTTAGGTCCTCGACTAAGTGCTTCGTAACCTAAAATAACTTGATTACTAATATCAAAAATAGGCTGAAACAGCGTTGTTATTTCACCGCTTTTTAAAATGTACTCTAATACTTTGCGCTGAATCGTCACGTATTTGCCTAATAACTATTTTGATTGGAGCAATAAAGTACCAAGTGTGTATGACATTTTTATTGCGCAAAAAAATGCGCTCATAAAAAAACCGCTCATAAGAGCGGTTTTTATTAAGTACAAACCTAGTTACGGCATAGCGTCTTGGTCTGCGCCTTCTTTTTCAATTACTTCAGGTATTAAATCTTCTTTGCTTACGCCCATTGCTATAGCAACAGAGCTTGCAACATAAATCGAAGAATAAGTACCAATAAACACACCAAACAGTAATGCAGTTGCAAAACCATGAATGGTTTGTCCGCCCCATGCAAACAAGGCAATCAATACTAAAATAGTCGTGATTGATGTTACAAGTGTACGGTTAAGTGTTTGCGTAAGTGAAATATCAATAATTTCTATCGTATCGTCAATGCGTACCTTACGGAAGTTTTCACGTATACGGTCTGATACAACAATCGTATCATTGAGTGAATAACCAATTACCGCAAGAATTGCCGCTAATATAGTTAAATCAAACTCTAAACCTAATACCGAAAATAAACCCACAGTAATGATAACATCGTGTAGTAGTGCACCTACCGCACCTACTGCAAAGCGCCATTCAAAACGAAACGCAACGTAGATTAAGATACAAATAAGCGCAGTTAACATGGCAAGGCCACCCTGCTCTTTTAAGTCTTCACCTACACTTGGGCCTACAAATTCAATACGGCGCATTACTACGCTGTCGTCTGCTTTTTTAAGTGCATCGATTACTTGGTTACCAATTACTTCAGCTTTTACATCGCTACCGCGTGGTGCTAAGCGAACTAAAATTTCTTGGCTTGAACCAAATAGCTGCACTGATGCATCAGCAAAACCATTATCAGCTAGTGCATCACGTACTTTTTTAAGGTCAGCCGGTTGTGAAAAACCCACTTCTACCGCAGTACCGCCGGTAAAATCTAAACCAAAGTTTAGGCCTTTGATAAAAATTGATGCAAACGACGCTAAAATTAGTAGCGTCGAGAAACCCATAGCCACTTTTCGAAGAGACATGAAACGAAGGGTTCTACTACCCAAACTTAAAATTTGCATGTCTGCTCCTTAAATCGAAAGTTTATCAATGCGTTTACCACCAACAAATAAGTTGATTACCGCACGGGTACCAACGATGGCTGTAAACATTGAAGTTAAAATACCAATCGCAAGTGTCACTGCAAAGCCCGCAATCGGACCAGTGCCCACTGCAAACAGTATAATGGCAGCAATTAGTGTCGTGATGTTGGCATCAAATATAGTGCTAAATGCGCTATCGTAACCAAAATGAATCGCTTGTTGAGGGCTACGGCCATCGGCCAGCTCTTCACGAATACGTTCAAAAATAAGTACGTTAGCATCAACCGCCATACCTACCGTTAATACAATACCGGCAATACCTGGTAGCGTAAGTGTAGCGCCCGGAATTAAAGACATAACACCTACAATTAGTACTAAGTTAGCCGCAAGCGCAAGGTTTGCAACCATACCAAAACCTTTGTAGTACACAAGCATAAACACAAGTACAAACGCAAAGCCAAGTGCAACCGCAGTCATACCCGCTTCAATATTTTCTTGTCCTAAGCTTGGACCTACTGTGCGCTCTTCAACAATTTGAATTGGCGCTACAAGTGCACCAGCACGAAGTAGTAAGCTTAAGTTATGTGCTTCTGCTGGGTTATCAATGCCGGTAATACGGAACGAGCGATCAAGACGGGCTTGAATCGTTGCTACGTTAATAACTTCTTCAACCTTAATAGGCGGAAGCGCTTTACCGTCTGCATCTTTTTTACCTGATGGCTTGTACTCAATAAATACCGTTGCCATACGCTTACCAATAGCACGCTTGGTAAAGGCATTCATTTTTGCCCCACCTTTGCTATCTAACGTAATACTTACTTGCGGACGTTGGTATTCATCAGCGCCAGATTGCGCGCCCGTAATATGGCTGCCCTCTAAAATAATACGCTTTTTAAGTACAACAGGGTAACCGTCGCGGCTCATGATCATTTCAGTACCCGCTGGGATACGACCTTGGGCAGCAGCGCTAATATCTGCGTTTTCGTCTACTTCACGAAATTCAAGTGTTGCTGTCGCGCCTAAAATTTCTTTAGCACGTGCAGTATCTTGAATGCCTGGTAGTTGAACAATAATACGCTCAGCGCCTTGGCGTTGTACGTTAGGCTCTGCAACACCAATTTGGTTGATACGGTTACGAATAATCGTTTCATTTTGCTTGATAGCGTAGTCACGAATTTCTTTGAGTTTTTGCTCACTCATTGTCGCAAAAAATGCTTTATCGTTACTGCTGTCATCAATGTAGACATTTAGCGGGTAGCGAGTTTCTAAGAAACTCTCTGCAGCATTTTTGTCTTCTTCGGTACGCATTTCTACACGCATACGATCGGAGCCTGCTACGCGGCGAACACTACGATAACGTAGTTTTTCTTCGCGCAGGTCACTGCGAAAATCTTGTTCCATTTGCTCAAGCTGGTTATCAACCGCTGTTGCCATGTCGATTTCCATGGTGAAATGTACGCCACCACTTAAATCAAGACCTAGCTTCATAGGGTTACCACCGACCGCTTTTAACCAAGCTGGTTGAGCAGGTGCCATATTAATAGCAGAAATGTAATCATCGCTCAGCGAATCACGTAGTAAGTCATGCGCTTTAAGTTGCTCTTCAACATTTTTTAAACGAACTAAAATTTGCCCATCTTCAAGTATTGTCGATTTAGCGGTTACATTATTTGTTTTAAGGATTGCGTTTACTTTGTCTACAACACTGAGATCGACATCAGCGCCTTTAGCACCTGAAACTTGTATAGCCGGATCGCGACCATACAAGTTTGGAGAGGCATATAAAAGGCCAATGGCTACCACAGCTAAAACAAGTAAATACTTCCAAACTGGAAACTTGTTTAACACGGGGTCGTCCTTATTATTTTTATAGCGACTTCATTGTGCCTTTTGGCAATACTGCAGATACTGCAGATTTTTGTACTGTAACTTCTGCTTGCTCGTTTAAAGAGATAACGATGAAATCTTTCTCTTCAGAAATTTTCACAATTTTACCCACTAAACCGCCTTGGGTAAGTACTTCATCACCTTTAGCCATCATACTCATTAAGCTTTTGTGCTCTTTAACGCGCTTAGCTTGTGGGCGGTAGATTAAAAAGTAAAAAACCAAACCGAAAATAGCTAACATTATTAGCATTTCCCAACCACCGCCTGCCGCAGGTTGACCAGCTGCTGCGTGTGCATTTGAAATAAATAAACTCATGATACTTCCTCTTTAATTTTAAAGTTTAATTTTTTATATCTGCTAACTCTGGCACATCTTGGCCTCGGCGAGCATAAAAATCTTGTACAAATTCTTCTAATTTACCTTCGCTAATTGCATTACGTAAACCTTCCATAACACGTTGATAGTAACGTAAGTTATGAATTGTGTTTAGTCGCGCACCTAAAATTTCGTTACATTTATCAAGGTGATGCAAATAAGCTCGTGAATAGTTTTTACACGTATGGCAATCACACTCAGGGTCAAGTGGCCCTGTATCTGTTTTATGCACTGCGTTACGTATTTTTACTACACCCGTGGTAATAAATAAATGCCCGTTACGCGCATTACGTGTTGGCATAACACAGTCAAACATATCAATACCACGGCGAACCGACTCAACTAAGTCTTCTGGCTTGCCTACACCCATAAGGTAACGAGGCTTGTCTTCTGGCATTTTAAACGCACAATGATCAAGGATATTCATCATTTCGTTTTTAGGCTCACCTACTGATAGGCCACCTAATGCATAACCGTCAAAACCAATTTCTTCAAGGCCAGCTTGTGATTGTGCACGTAATTCTGGGTACATACCACCTTGGATAATACCAAATAAAGCAGATGGATTATCGCCATGCCCTTCTTTTGAACGCTTAGCCCAACGAAGAGATAACTCCATAGAATCTTTAGCTTCTTTTTCAGTTGCTGGGTATGGCGTACACTCGTCAAAAATCATAACGATGTCTGAACCTAAGTCACGCTGTACTTCCATCGACTTTTCAGGCGACATCATAATTTCATCACCATTTACTGGAGATTGAAATAAAACGCCTTCTTCAGTAATTTTACGCATTGCGCCTAAGCTAAATACTTGAAAACCGCCTGAGTCAGTTAAAATTGGGAAGTCCCAATTCATAAAGTCGTGTAAATCACCATGTTGTTTAATGATCTCAGTACCTGGGCGAAGCATTAAATGAAAGGTATTACCTAAACATATTTGCGCACCAGTGGCTTTAACTTCATCTGGCGTCATACCTTTTACAGTACCGTAAGTACCAACAGGCATAAAAGCAGGTGTTTCTATTACACCACGGTCAAAAATTAAGCGGCCGCGGCGCGCTTTTCCGTCAGTACAATCTAATTCAAATTTCATATCATCCTCAATGTCGGAAAAACAGTCCAACAAGCTATAATTTAACCGCCTGATTCTACCCTTTTTGCCTCACTAATACTATTAGCTGCGATAAATTCAGTTTTGCCAATTGCCGCAAACAAAAACCCCAGCAACTAAGCTGGGGGTTTTAATATATTCTACTGAGTATTAAACAATATTTTGTTACTTTCGTGTTAAAAACATGGCGTCGCCATAACTAAAAAAGCGGTACTGCTGCTCTATTGCAGTATTGTAAGCGCCCATAATATTGTCTTGGCCGCTAAATGCGCTGACTAACATTATAAGCGTTGATTCTGGTAAGTGAAAATTTGTGACCATGGCATCAACAACATTAAATTGATAACCCGGAAAAATAAATATATCGGTATCACCAAAATACGTATCTAACTTGCCGCCGTGAACTTTAGCAGCCGACTCTAATGAGCGAACTGAAGTTGTGCCTACCGCAATTACACGCCCACCATTTGCTTTAGTTTGCGCAACAGCTGCAACTACGTCATCAGGTACTTCTATGTACTCTGAGTGCATTACATGCTCATCAACACTATCAACTCGTACCGGCTGAAAAGTACCAGCGCCAACGTGTAGCGTAACAAAAGCCATGTTTACGCCTTTATCTTTGAGTGCTGTCATTAATTTATCGTCAAAATGTAGACCTGCAGTTGGTGCTGCAACTGCACCTGGTTTTTCTCCATAAACAGTTTGATAACGCTCACGGTCAGCATCGGTATCAGGTCGGTCAATATAAGGAGGCAGTGGCATATGGCCAATATCATTAAGTATATCTAACACGTTTTGGCTATGATCGAACTCAAGCTCAAATAAAGTATCGTGGCGTGCAACCATTATTGCCTTGGCTTTGCCTTCTAAAATAACTTCGTTACCGACCTTAAGCGACTTACTTGCCCGTACATGCGCAAGTACGCGATGCTCATCTAATACCCGCTCTACAAGTACTTCAACTTTTCCGCCTGAAGCTTTTTGACCAAACATACGTGCTGGAATAACGCGTGTATTGTTAAAGACCAATAAATCGCCTTCGTTTACTAAATCAAGTATATCGCTAAACACTTTATGTTCTAAAGTTCCGCTTGGGCCATCTAAAGTGAGTAGACGGCTGCTGGTTCTGTCCGCTTTAGGAAAACGAGCTATTAATTCATCAGGTAAGTCAAAGCTAAAGTCAGCCACGCGCATAATTAGTAATCCACATCATTTAAAATCGCGCCAAGTGTATATGTATCGGATATTAAGCTCAAGAAATCAGCCAAACTTATAATGTCTGTTTGCGTGTTTGCCATTAAATTCTCTTGTTCTTATGGTTAAATGTCACTATTCTTGTTCGGCTAAATTATTATAAGTTATATTAGGGGTGTTCAACTCGTGCCAAACCAGCTTAAATTGCTAATATTAAACGCAAGTAGTGCTGAACGTCGCGCGATTAAGGGCACTTTAGATAGCTTAAATGTATTTACCTTTATTGATGCCCAAGACAGCCAACAAGCTTTAAAGCTTTTAAAACAACACCCTGTTGATATTATAATAACGGGCATTAATGTTGGTAAAATTGATGGCTGGCGCTTTTCTAGGATGATCCGCTCAGGGTTATTAAAAACACCAAAAAACACACCAATCTTACTTATTCCGCCAATTTACTGTGAGCGGATTGCCGAAACAACAGCCCGAAGCTATGGGATAGATGCTGTACTACCGTTTGAGCACAAAGATATGCTCCCTCAAGTACTTGCGAATGTTTTATCTACTCACTTAGAAAAAAGTAGCCGGCTAAACTTATTATTATTAGAGCCACTTCAAAATACGGCCGACAAAATAAGTGAACAGTTAAAGTTAAACTTTGCTATCACTCACGTAACTTCAGCTAAAGCGGCACTTAACGCTTATAACCAACAGCAGTTTTCAATTGTGCTACTCGATGCCACTACATCAAGTGCAGAGAGCTCGAGTGTACTCGTTGAAGAAATCCTCCAGCACAATTCTAAACAAGCCATTGTTACAATTATAGAAAGTGACGATGCCGATTACGCTGAGCAGCTTTTGCTTTCGGGTGTTACCGACTTTATTAGAGCCCCTTACGATCCTTCATTTTTAAACAAAGTGTGTGACCACGCCGCACGACGTGAAGATTTTATGGTGAGTTATGCTGAATTTGCTTACAAAGTAGAACAATTAAGCGTGAGCGAAGTGCGTTACAAAGAGTTATTTTCAGCTCATCAGCGTATTTTATTGCACTTAAATACAGTTGTTTTAGAGCTCGATCAGCAAGGTAATATTCGTTTTATTAACCCCGCATGGGAAACATTAAGCGGTTTTGGTGTTAAATCATCACTACAAAACCCATTAAGCGCTTATTGTAATAGCGAAGATAAAGGAAGGCTTGACTACACTATTAACGATATTTTACATGGTGGCGAGCAACAGCAACAAATAGAAGTAAAGTTAACCCACAAAAATGGCAATTTAATTTGGGTTGAATGCAGATTGCAGCTAATAAAAAATAGCCGTAATAACGCGACCATAACCGCAACTATCGACAATATACACGAACGAAAGCAAGCTGAGATTCAACTACGTCATTTAGCACACCATGACCCATTAACTGGTTTACATAATCGTTATTATTTTGATCAACAGCTTAATAAAATATGCCAAGATAAATACACCTATGATGGCATAGAGCATGCTGTTATTTATATTGACCTCGATCACTTTAAAATAATAAACGACAGTAAAGGCCATCATCAGGGCGATATAGTTTTAAAAGAAGTGGCGCAATTATTTAAAGCAAATATTGGCGACGATCACCTGGTATGCAGAATTGGTGGGGATGAATTTGCAGTCATACTTACCAATATGAATTTACTGGATGCACACCTTATTGCAGAAGGTGTGTGTAGTGCGATAGAAAAACATGCTTTTAAATCAGAAGATCAGATATACACTATTAGCTGCTCTATTGGTTTAACTCAAATCACGACACAAAATAACGACCCTAATGAGTGTTTAAAACAAGCCGATATTGCTTTGTATATTGCCAAAAACCTAGGGCGTAACTTAGTACATTGCTATTCAAAAGAAGATGCTCAAAACAATACACTACAAACAGGGCTTGAATGGGGCCACGAAATTCGCCAAGCACTACAGCAAGATAATATTGAACTACATTACCAACCTATTTGGGATTTTAAAGAGTGTAAAGTTGCTTATTTTGAAGCGCTTTTACGCTTAAAACTAAAAGGTGAACTCGTATACCCAAATCAGTTTATTCCCTCTTTAGAAATGCTTAACGACACATTTTTGATGGATCAATGCGTTATACGTAATGCTATTGCTTGTGTATCTAAGCACCCAGAGTTAAACCAAGTTGCTATTAATTTGTCAGCACAATCGTTCTTAGATGAACGCTTATTGCCATTAATTGAATCAAACCTTGAAAAGTATAACGTGCCTGCTTCGCGGATAATTTTTGAAATAACTGAATCTGCGAGTATCAATAACCTAAAGGCCACTCGTAAAATGATTGAGAAGCTTAATAGCTTAGGCTGTCATTTTTCTATCGATGATTTTGGAACTGGATTTAGTACATTTAATTATTTAAAACAGCTACCAGCACAGCATGTGAAAATTGACGGCTCATTTGTAAGTGATATGCTCAATGACCCTATAGATTTAGCGTTAGTAAAAGCAATAAATGATATTAGTCGGTCTCTCGATAAGCGCTCTGTAGCTGAGTACGTTGAAAACGAAGAGATATTTTTTGCACTAAAAGAAATTGGTGTTGATTATGGGCAAGGCTACTTTATTGCACGTCCAATACCTGTTGAAAAAGTAAAAGATGAACTCGAAAAAATTTCTAAAAATAAAACGTTTTACCAACAACAAGCTAGCCCAAAATAAACAAAATTAAACAAAATTAAACAATTTTAATCATTTTATTACTACCAATATTACCTTTCTTGCCTATACTTTCAGCATCAAATAAAAAATGTCGTGCCTTTTTATGTATTTCACTTTAAAAACATGACATTACCTTTTGGCGGCGTAGTACCGATATTTATAGTGGGTTTCAAAGCTATTTAAGCTTTTAAGGAAGAAGGTATGACACAACTAGTTATGTTATTACTGATTATACATTTTGCAATCGCGTATCAGTGTTACCGCTACGCGAATATTAAAGGCTACCCAGTTAAGGTTTTTACTGTATTAGGCTGTGTGCCTTACTTTAACTTGGTGGTATGGATTTATTTATTATTTTTACCTGAACTTGAGCCTTTTGAAAGCCATCTTCAAAATCAAAAGCAGCCTTTGTAGGCTGCTTTAGTTCACTTATTATTCTGCTTTAGAAAAATCTAAACTACATTGACGCTTTAAAAACACCTCAAGCTGTTGACTAAATAGCCTAAAGTCTCGAATTCGGCCCGTAGTTTTACGCCACAAGATACCAATATCTCTATATGCATCACTTTGTGATGGTGTAGCCACCATATTTTTATTATCTAAAATACCCGCATTAATCGCCATCTGTGGTAAAAAAGTCACCCCGAGCTGATGCTCAACCATGCTTAATAGAGTATGTAAGCTTGCAGCTTCAAATGGGTTAATACAACTGGCACGGTTTAAGTGACATGCACTAAGCGCATGGCCCGTCATGCAGTGCTCGCGCTCTAATAAGAATACGCTAGCCTCTGGTAATAGATTAAAGTCGACTACGCCCTTTGCAGCGCTGTAATCCTTATGGTGCACTAAACTAAACTGATCTTTTGCCAATACTTGTGTATGAAATTTATCTGTTTCGTACGGCAGTGCAAGTAGCGCTAAATCAATATGCCCATGTTCAAGTTTATCCAGTAGCTTGTCACTCGTATCTTCAATTAATACCAGCTCTAAATCACAAAAGGTTTCTTTACAAAAATGATAAAGCGGAGCCGCTATAAAGCTTGCAATTGTAGGTATAACACCCACAGTCAGCTTACCACTTAGTGGTGTTAAAAAGCTTTTTGTAAGCTCTTTTAAACTAATTGTATCGTTAATTATTTTACGAGAACGCTCAACAACTTCTTCACCAATACTGGTAAACATCAGGCTGCGATTTTCACGCTCAATTAGCTGACAGCCTAGTGTTTCTTCAAGATTTTGAATAGCGCTACTTAAAGTAGATTGTCCTATAAAGCAGGCACTAGCGGCTCTGCCAAAGTGCTGATGTTGATGAACAGCTAATAAATACTGTAGTTGTTTAATACTTGGAAGGTTAGTCATTTTTTCTTTCCACAAATAAAAAGACCCCAACACCTAGGGCATTGAGATCTTTTCAAGCTAAAAGTCTTTGAGTACTTTTTTATTAAACCCCAAATGCGGTTCTTAGTACGTAGAAAATAACAATAGCAAGGGCAGCGCCAACTGGCAATGTAATTACCCAAGAAACTACAATGTTTCTGATAACACCCATGTTAAGCGCGCCAATTCCACGTGCCATACCTACACCTAATACCGCACCCACTAAGGTTTGAGTAGTAGAGATTGGCATACCAGTACCTGAGGCAATAACAACGGTAGAAGCAGCAGCTAGTTCAGCAGCAAAACCACGGCTAGGTGTTAAATGTGTAATACCTTCACCAATTGTTTTGATTACTTTTTTGCCTAAAATAGCAAGACCAGCAACAATACCAAAACCACCTAGAGGTAGAATCCACCAAGCAATAGCTGCTTTTTTAGCAATTTCACCATTGTTTTCAACAATGTTTACAACAGCTGCTAGTGGACCAATTGCATTAGCAACGTCATTAGAACCATGTGCAAATGCCATACAACATGCTGTTAGTACCATAAGAACAGCAAATACTTTTTCAACATTGTTGAACTGCATTTGTTTATCTGCTTTTGGATCAATATTTAAGCGAGATATGGCAATTTTACCAATCACAGCAACAACTACTGCAACACCGACTGACAGTGCATAGCCTTCAGCTGAGCCTAGGTCTATACCAACGTGCTTTAAGCCCTTTTTAATTGTAACCAATGCCATGATAAAACCTGCTAAGCCCATATAAAGAGGGACATAACGTTTAGCATTTTTTAGTGGTGCATCTGTATTAAAGATAAGCTTTTGTGCACTCATGAATATTAAGTATGCAATAAAGCCTGATATGGCAGGTGTTATAATCCAACTACCTACAATACCACCTACTTTATCCCATTGAATCGCCTCAGTACCTACTGCAACTAACGCAAAACCAATGATTGCACCAATGATTGAGTGAGTTGTAGATACAGGCCAACCTAAGAACGAGGCCATTAATAACCAAACACCGGCTGCAAATAAAGACGAAATCATACCCAGAACCATTAATTCCGGAATATCTGCAAATGGTGCTGCGTCAATAATTCCTTTACGAATTGTTGATGTAACCTCACCACCTGCTAAATAGGCGCCTGCAAATTCAAAAATCATCGCTATAAAAATAGCTTGTTTGATTGTTAGCGCTTTTGAACCTACAGATGTACCCATGGCGTTCGCTACGTCGTTCGCGCCAATACCATAAGCCATAAAAAAGCCGACTGCTGCGGCAATTAAAATTAATACCGTGCCGTAAGATGCAATGATATCCATTGTAAAACCTTAATCTTTCGTGTTTGAACTGATTTTAAATTAACGAGCTAACATCAGCTCAAGACGTGATCCTACGCGCTCTGCAATATCTGCAAGCTCGCCAACCCATTCAATGATTTTATATAAAAACATCACATCAATTGGATTTAACTCACCCTCTACATCACGTAGCTGGCGGCGTACTTTTATCTGCATTTCGTCCGTGTCTTGTTCTATGGCATCCAATTCAACTAACATTTTTTCTACTAAGGTGACTTCTCGACCTTTAAAACCCGTTTCTAGCAATTCTTCTAATTCGTTAATTGCTTTAGATGCTTGTTTAGTCGCATCTACACAACGGGTTAAGTAAGCTAAAAAGTCTGCTTGCATAACTTTTGGGATGGTCATTTCACGACCAATCACTCGTCCTGCAATATCTTTTGCTTTGTTGGCAATTTTATCTTGTTGAGTTACTAATTCGAGAAGATCTGTACGCTCTACCGGCATGAATAAACCACGTGGCAATTGTAAGCGTATATCTCTTTTCATATCATCAGCTTCACGTTCTAAATTGCGAATAGTGATGCGAAGCTCTTCAGCTTGTACCCACTCTTCTTTAAATACGTGATTAAAAAAAGGTATCAAGGCTTTACTTGCTTGATGAACCTTCTTGATGTGTTCTTCCATTGGTTTGATAGGAGATTTTGCAAATACTCCTAAAAACGCGTTTGTAGGCATAACTGACCCTTTAATCAAATTGATATGCTTTGCAGCATGAATTTTACAGTATTAACCAAGATTGTGAACGCTTTTTATTACTTCACTAAGGCTTGCAATGCACAAAGCGGCACTAAGCCGCTTTAATAAAAAAGAAAAATAGGTAAAAAATTATAGCGATTTTTCTATATCTTCTTGAGATGTATGACGAATATCTTTGCCATTTACAAAATAAATAATGTATTCCGCAATATTTTGACAACGATCCCCTATGCGCTCTAATGAACGAACAGACCAAACTAAGTCCATAATTTTAGGGATTGAGCGTGGATCTTCCATCATATAAGTCATTATTTGACGTGTGATAGCTTCATATTCACGGTCAACTTTTGCATCTTCTTTATGTACTTGAAATGCGCGCTGCACATCCATACGTGCAAATGCGTCTAGTACATCATGTAACATCTTTAAAACTTGGCGGCCCATATTCTCAATATTTACTAGCAAGTCTTGTTGATCTTTAGTAAATGAGTCTAGTGCAACTTTAGCAATTCGCTCAGCTTCATCGCCAATACGTTCTAAATCTGCAATAGTTTTTGCAATTGCAATCACTAAACGTAAGTCACTTGCTGCAGGCTGACGACGAGCAATGATACGCGTACATTCTTCATCAATGCTGACTTCCATTGCATTTACTTTGTAATCGTTCTGACGTACCTTTTGAGCAAGCTCAGCATCGTTACGACTCACCGCATCAAGCGCGCTATTTAATTGCTGCTCAACTAAGCCACCCATACTCAATACATGGTTACGTACATTTTCTAGTTCTTGGTTAAAGCGCCCAGAAATATGCTTATTAATATTATGTTCCATAGTTACCTTCTCTCTTAATCTTGTACAACACGCTATAACGGGCTAATTAACCGTAACGACCGGTAATGTAATCTTCAGTCTTTTTCTTCGTTGGTGTAGTAAATAAGGTATTTGTGTCTGAGTATTCAATCAATTCGCCCATATACATAAAGGCTGTTTGATCAGATACACGCGCTGCTTGTTGCATGTTGTGTGTAACAATAACAACGGTAAATTTGTTTTTTAAATCGTTTATTAGCTCTTCGATTACCAAAGTAGAAATAGGGTCGAGTGCTGATGTTGGTTCATCAAGTAAAAGTACCTCTGGCTCAATTGCAATTGAGCGAGCTATAACTAAACGTTGTTGCTGACCACCCGATAAGCCAAACGCGCTATCGTGCAATCTATCTTTTACTTCATCCCACAAAGCAGCACCACGAAGTGATTGCTCTACCACTTCATCTAATTTACGTTTCTCTTTAATGCCTTGTAAGCGCAGGCCATAAACTACATTTTCATAAATTGATTTAGGAAATGGATTAGGGCGCTGAAACACCATGCCTACATTACGACGAAGTGCTGCTACATCTACGCTCTTATCGTAAATATTTTGACCATGGAGTAATATTTCACCTTCAATACGGCAAATATCAACCAAATCATTCATGCGATTAATACAACGCAGTAATGTTGATTTACCACACCCAGACGGCCCGATAAACGCAGTTACTTGGCCTTTAGGAATGTTCATATTTACTTTATTAAGCGCCTGCTTATCACCGTAGTAAAGATCGAGGTCTTTAATCTCTAGCGCTTTTTGATCATCCGTTAAATTTTCTAGGTCTAACTTTTGACCAATATTAGCTTGGTTTACTTGTGGAGCGACTGTAATCATTTTTGTTACCTATAAAATCTTTACTAATTAGTGTTCAAGCGATCTGAATTTTTCACGTAAATGGTTACGTATACCAATGGCCGTTATGTTTAGGGTAATAATCACCGACACCAATAAAAAGGCAGTGGCGTATACCAGCGGACGTGCCGCTTCAACATTAGGGCTTTGGAAGCCAACATCGTATATATGAAAGCCTAAGTGCATGAACTTTCTATCTAAGTGAAAATACGGGAAGTTACCATCAAGTGGTAATGTAGGGGCCATTTTCACAACGCCTACTAACATTAATGGTGCAACTTCACCTGCAGCACGCGCAACTGCCAGTATTAAACCAGTCATAATTGCAGGGCTTGCCATTGGAATAATTATGCGCCATAACGTTTCAACCTTTGTTGCGCCAAGCGCTAGTGAACCGTCACGTACGGTACTTGGAATACGAGATAAGCCTTCCTCAGTCGATACAATAACAACTGGCAAAGTTAATATAGCAAGCGTTAACGCCGACCACATTACACCTGGCGTACCAAATACTGGCGTTGGTGCCGCTTCAGGGTAAAATAATTGGTCTAAGCTACCACCTAACATGTATACAAAAAAGCCGAGGCCAAATACACCGTACACAATTGAAGGCACACCGGCCAAGTTAATCACCGCAATACGAATCATCTTAGTGACTGCATTTTTAGCGGCATACTCGTGTAAGTAAATTGCAGCAACAACACCAAACGGCGTCACTATTACAGCCATCAGCATAACCATAAACACAGTACCAAATATAGCAGGGAAAACACCGCCCTCTGTATTTGCTTCACGTGGGTCATCAGATACAAACTTACCTAGCTGCACAAAGTAGTGCCCTAGCTTTGCAAAAAAGCCCATATCATTTGGAAACCAAACATCAAGTACTTGATACATTGGAATCGTAACTACTTCACCGCGCATATCTTTTACAGTTACGTGGTCACGTTTAGCTTGTTTACGTAGTGCAAATAAATCTTTTTCAAGTACACCATACTGCGCACGTAATTCAGCACGCTCTTGAGCAAGCTCAGCAACACGTTCATCAGTGAGTGCGTTATCTAGTAAGTAGCCCTTTTCTTTTAAACGAAGACGCTCAAGCTCATAGTTAATATGCCCAATGTCACCATTTTGTAAATCAAGTGCTTCGTCGTTTAAATCCACGGCACGCTCTACAAGTTCATGTAGAGCTTCAATTTTATCGCCTTCGACTGGTTTACCATCTTTAATTACACTTTCAACATAACCATAAAAATTACCGTTTTTACTACGCTCAAATACAGCAAGCGTTGCAGGCGTTGTTTTATTTTTAATGTCGGTTTCTAATATCCAACGAAAGTCTAAATCTACATACTCACGATTACCTGTTTTAATAAGTAAGCGCTCTATTTCTTCTTTTTCAAATCCGCTAACGTCAATACCTGTCGCGGCTAAACGCGTTTTTGGTACTAATTCACGGTCATAAACTTCGCCAATAACGGTTTGTTTTGAAATTGACCCTTCAAGTTCAAACTGCACAACTTCTGAAGGCCAGAAAAAACTTAATCCTTTCCAGGCTATCATTGCTAATAAGCCTAGAACTGAAATTAAACTGATGCTCACTGCACCACCGGTCATCCAAATCCAAGGAGAACCAGACTTAAACCACTGCTTTACCATGTCATGTCTCTCCGCTTACATTGAGCTATATTTTTCACGCAGTTGCTGGCGAACAAACTCAGCGACTGTGTTAAAAATGAATGTGAATATGAATAGTACAAAGGCCGCTAAGAATAATATTCTATAGTGCGAACTACCTACTTCTGACTCAGGCATTTCAACTGCAATATTTGCTGCAAGCGTACGCATACCTTGGAAGATGCTCCAATCCATAATAGGTGTATTACCCGTTGCCATAAGTACAATCATGGTTTCGCCAACGGCGCGGCCAAGTCCCATCATTACCGCAGAGAAAATACCAGGGCTTGCTGTTAGTAATACAACACGCATTAGTGTTTGCCACTGCGTTGCACCTAATGCTAATGAGCCATTTGATAAATGCTTTGGAACACTAAATACGGCGTCTTCTGCAATTGAGAATATAGTTGGAATAACTGCAAACCCCATCGCAATACCTACAACCAGCGAGTTACGTTGATCGAATGTCATACCTAGCTCATTTGTTAAGTACTGACGTACATTGCCGTCAAACATCCAAAGCTCAACAAATTCACTCATCGCAAACGAAAACCAGCCAATAAGTAAAACGACCGGAATAAGGATAATTGAATGAGATCCTTCAGGAATTCGATGACGGATTTTGGTTGGTAATTTAGTCCAAGCTAAACCTGTCGCTAACATACCTAAAGGTAATAATATGAGTAACCCAACAATTGCAGGTAAGTGCTCTTCTATCAATGGAGCTAACCAAAGACCGGCTAAAAAACCTAAAATAACGGTGGGTAATGCTTCCATTATTTCAACAGTAGGCTTAACTACCTTACGTAATTTGCTCGACATAAAGTATGCTGTGTAAATTGCCGCCGAAAGCGCAATAGGCACTGCAAATAACATCGCGTAAAGGGCTGCTTTTAATGTACCAAACGAAATTGGCACTAATGAAAACTTAGATTCAAAGTCATCACTGGCTGATGTTGACTGCCATATATAACCTGGCTCTGGGTAACCTTCGTACCATACTTCTTGCCAAAGCGCTGACCAAGTAACTTCTGGATGCTCGTTATGTATTTCTAATACTGTTAGTTTGTTATCCGCCAAAATTAATGCAGCATTTGAACGCGGTGAAATTGCAAAGTTTTGTATTGCGCCTTCACTTACTTTACCTTGCCATAATTTTGCTTCGCTTGTTGTGTAGTACACCCCAAGCTCACCGTTACTGCTGGTCGTAAAAAAAGTACGACGGTAGAACTCTGTAAATACATTTAATTTACTTTGCTTAGTCGTTTCAAATGAACGTATTTTTTGATATTCGCGGCCAGTGTCAGTGTTAACTTCAAACCACTGCGAAACTTCGCCGTTATCATTGGCAAGCATTAATGAGTTTGCACCTGCTAGTAATTGTGCAGATACAATATTGGCATTTTCTTCGTTAGCTGAAAGTAACTGAATTTGTTCTACATCACTTGGGTCACGTGTATCGTATACGTAAACTTGATTAGCAGAACGTACAAAAGTACGGGTTGTATCTGGAGACACTAATAGCTCATCTACACGCCCTTCAACATCTAGCTCTGTGCGCTCAACAACCCACTCAACTTCGCCAGTAAACATATTCTCTTCAGCAACAAAACTGCTAAACAGCACCCGTTTGTCTTCTGTAAGTGCGACAACGGCTGTTCTGTCTTCATAGTGGCTAAATGCAAAGCGTTTAATAGCTGCGCCTTGTTCATCTACTTCCAAAGCCATTTCCCCAAGAGGAAAGTCTAAACGAGGCGTTAATTTACGCTCGTTATTAGGAAAGGTGACCAAAAATTTAGGTGCTACGACCATTACAGTGCCATCTTTTAAACCAAACGCATAATGCCCTTGAAAAGGCGCGCTAGTTGCAAAGCTTGTTGCATCACTTGGTAGCTCGGCGTTTAATGTTTTAAGCTTTTTACCAAAGCTGCCATCTTGCACACTGTAAAAATCAACCTGCCCTTGCTGACTGAGTAAATAAGCAACTTCAGTTTGCTCTTCTACACCTAGGCCTGCTATTTGCTGCGAATTAGCGACCTGAAAGCTATCGCGTTTTTCTACTTTTGCAGATTCAAAAATTGGCTGTACTACATAAAGAAGGTAAAAGAATATTAATAGCAGTGCTACCAATACCATTATCCCACCTGCGGTTATACCAAATTTGGCAAACCGATCTTTAAATAGACGGCTTCGATCCGTATTAAAAGTCGGTTTATTCGGATTTGAAGTCATCAAAACACCCTTAAATCTTAACGTTGTATAAATTATATTTCATCAAGATGACAGTAATGTTACAGCAGTAATAATAAGCACGTTAAAACGGTTTTAAATAAAACTAGCGAAGAAAATCGCTAAATAAGTCTCATATAGATGATTTTTAAGTGAACTAAATTATAAAATAATTGGACAAAGCATTTATCGAGGTCAATACTAAAAGAGTACTTACTAAATAAGAATGACTATTAATACCACGTATAGTCAACACAACCACATTCAATTTTATTATTTTAAAATCAACGATTTATAAAAGTGCAACAACACACAATTTAGATTAGACAATACACTTAATGCCTATGCATTTACTTTCTTTGGGCTTAAAAAGAGAATTATTTATGAAGCAGTTGGTTATAACTATTCTAGGGCAAGATCGCCCTGGTTTAGTAGAGAGTATCTCATCCGTCGTGTTACAAAATCATGGCAACTGGCTAAGCAGTAACTTAAGCCATTTATTAGGTCATTTTGCAGGTATTATTCAACTTGAAGTTGCTGAGGAGCACTTTCAATCACTACAAAGCGCTTTAAATAAGTTACCTAAGTTAGACGTTCGAATTGAAACCGGAAACACAGAAATTGAACCATCAACATTAGAACAAATCAATCTGGTTATAACAGGTAACGATCGCCCAGGTATTGTTCAAGAGTTGGCGAGTGTAATACGCCACAAAGGCGCTAACATTACTCATTTAAATTCAAGGCAGCAAAGTGCGCCTAATTGGGGGGTGCCTATTTTTAGCGCTGTTGCTACCGTTACTTTACCCAATGGTATGAATAAAGACGAAGTCATTGAAGCATTGGAATCAATAACAAGTGATTTAATTGTAGATACAGAAGAAGTTTGATCTCCCTAGGTGCGTGCCACACTGTTGACACGCATATTATTTTAGCCAGTTTATCAAAGCCCTCTGCGGGTTATTTAACGCAGACATAAAATAAGCCGATGCAAGCATCGGCTATTTTGAATAGTTATCTTATAAAGCTACATATCCATATGACGATTCGTACTTTGCATCATTTGCTTTATACCTTGCTTTTCCAGCTCTAGTATTTGTTGCAGCTTTTCTTGGCCACTTTGAGTTTCAGCGCGCTCAAGTAAGTATTCGTATAATTCAATTACCTTTTGATGCTGCTCTGATAAATAAGCTTGAATAACTTTCTCATCAAATTGCTGGTCTTTACTAATGTCTTCGAAAGTAATTAGCTCAGGATTTTTAGCAAAGTATTCATAACAGTACGTATCGAGCGTATTTATTTCGGTTATCGCTTTAAACCCGACTAAATCTTCAGCGAGTTTTTTTTCGTAATTTAGGTAGTAGTCCACCAGCATTGCATTATGTTCATCGAGTAAATCCTTTACGCTATGAAAATTAGCCGCCATTTGCGTATGAAACAAAACGGTCCAATCGTATACCTCTTTAATTGTTTTAACTTGCATGTGCATTCCTTACTTAGTTGACTGTATAGGTACTACACTGCGTAAAGCGTGCCAATTAAAAAACCATTTAAAAACAGAAGGTTAATTTTAAAATGGATATTAGTTAGCAATTTAATAGAATAACTTACAAATTATAGGTAATTTTTATAGAGCAATGCGTGGGTAGTAACCGCACTGCTCTATCGTCTTGTTGCTTTATATTATTTAAGTCCTTGTTTGCGCCACAGTAGGTAAACCGCAGGAATAACAAGTAAGATGAGTACAATTGCACTGCCCATACCGCCAACCATAGGTGCAGCTATTCGACTCATTACTTCGCTTCCGGTGCCTGTGCCATACAGCACAGGTAGCAAGCCAATAATAATTGTCGCGACAGTCATCATAACCGGGCGTACTCGAAGCCCTGCACCTTCAATAATAGCTTGCTGTAATTGCACTAAACTAAGTGGCTTATCTGCCTGCTCTGCTTCGATGCATTTTTCTTGATAGGCTTGGTTTAAATACACCAACATAATGACCCCTATTTCTACCGCAACACCAGCTAAGGCAATAAAACCTACACCCACTGCAACTGAAAAGTTAAAGCCCTCTAAATACATTAGCCATACGCCACCAATCATTGCCAGTGGCAAAGTAGCCATAATAATAGTGACCTCAGCAAAGCTTCTAAAATTAAGATAAAGCAACACAATAATAATCGCTAATGTAAGTGGTAATACATAAGTCAGTTTGTCTTTAGCGCGCTGCATGTATTCATACTGCCCAGCCCACGTAATTGAGTAGCCAGCAGGTAGTATTAGGTCCTTATCGAGCACTTGCTGAGCGTGCTCAACGTAAGTACCAATATCAACGCCATCTATATCAATAAAACTCCAACCGTTTAGACGTGCATTTTCGCTTTTTATACCAGGCGGTCCATCTTCAATAAATACATTGGCTACATCACCAAGTGCTATACGCTGCCCTGTAGGCGTTACAATGGGTAACAGCATTAGCTCTTCTGGCGAGTCTCTGTATGCTTGCGGGTAACGCAAATTAACTGGGTAGCGCTCTTGCCCTTCTACGGTTTGAGTTACGTTTGTACCACCAATTGCAGTAGATACAACTTGCTGTATGTCGCTAATATTTAAGCTATAGCGCGCGGCTTTTTCACGATTTATATCTACTTTTATATAACGTCCACCGGCTACTCGCTCTGAGTAAACCGATGCAGTGCCTTGCACATCTTTCAATAACACTTCTATTTGTTGACCAATTTTTTGAATTTCACTCAACTTTGGTCCCGCAACTTTAATACCCACAGGGGTTTTAATACCGGTCGCGAGCATATCAATACGTGTTTTAATTGGCATTACCCACGCGTTCGTCAACCCCGGAAACTTAACCAAACCGTCGAGTTCTTTTTTAAGTTTTTCAAGCGTCATACCCTCGCGCCATTCGTTTTTTGGTTTTAGCTGAATAAACGTCTCTATCATTGTAAGCGGCGCAGGATCTGTTGCAGTTTCTGCTCGCCCAACTTTACCAAATACTGTTTTAACCTCAGGTACTGTGGCAATTAGCTTGTCGGTTTGCTGTAGTATTTCGCGCGCTTTACCTACCGATAAACCAGGATACGTTGTGGGCATATACATTAAGTCGCCCTCATCAAGTGGCGGAATAAATTCACTGCCTATTTTGTTTACCGGGTAAAAGCCAATAACAGAAACAACCACCGCGAGTACCAATGTCATTTTTGGAAATTTAAGCACCCAGTTAAGTAGTGGGCGATACGCTGCGACGAGTAATCGGTTAACTGGATTTTTTCGCTCCGAAATAACTTTACCTCTAATAAAGTAACCCATTAATACCGGCACTAAGGTAATTGCAAGCCCAGCAGACGCCGCCATAGCATAGGTTTTAGTGTAAGCCAGTGGCGCAAACATACGTCCTTCTTGCGCTTCTAAAATAAATACCGGCATAAAGCTGACGGTAATAATTAATAAACTAAAAAATAATGCAGGACCCACTTCACTCGCCGATTTAGCCACAACTTCCCAGCGGTTTTCGTTGGTAAGTGGCGTTTTTTCCATATGTTTGTGCATATTTTCAATCATGACGATAGCGCCGTCGGTCATTGCGCCTATCGCTATTGCAATTCCCCCTAAAGACATAATGTTGGCGTTAATCCCCTGCCAATACATAATTATAAATGCCGTTAAAATCCCAAGCGGTAACGTAATAATCGCCACCAATGATGAGCGCACATGAAACAAAAACACCACACACACTAAAGCAACTACAATCAGCTCTTCAATTAGCTTACTTGTTAGATTATCTACTGCGTTATTTATTAAGTTGGAGCGATCGTACACAGGGACTATTTCAACGCCCTCTGGTAATCCCTTTTTAAGCGATTCTAATTTTGCTTTTACCAGCTCAATAGTTTTTTGTGCATTTTCGCCATAGCGCATAATAACGATGCCGCCGGTCACTTCGCCTTCGCCATTAAGCTCTGCAATACCACGGCGCATTTGCGGCCCGACTCTAATATCAGCTACATCACGCAATTGCAGCGCAGTACCATTAGCGTTTACGCCAAGCGGAATAGCTTCTAGGTCGGCAACACTTTTAATGTAGCCTGTGCTTGTTACCATGTATTCAGCTTCAGCCATTTCAACTACTGAGGCGCCCATCTCTTGGTTGCCTTGCTGGATAGCGGTTTGAATAAGGCTAAGCGGAATACCATATGCGCGTAATTTATCAGGCTCAACATTAACTTGATATTGCTTAACCATGCCACCAACAGCAGCCACTTCAGAGACTCCTGGTACGGTTTGTAGCTCAAACTTTAAAAACCAATCTTGTAAGCTTCGTAGCTGACTAATATCGTGTTTATTTGTTTTATCAATTAGTGCGTATAAGTAAATCCAACCTACGCCTGTTGCATCAGGACCAAGCTCTGGCGTAGCGCTATCGGGCAATCGGTTTGCTGCTTGGCTTAGGTATTCTTGTACTCGGCTCCGAGCCCAATACAAATCAGTTTTTTCGTCAAAAATAACGTAAACGTACGAGTCACCAAAAAACGAAAAACCCCTTACAGTTTGTGCACCCGGCACAGAAAGCATTGCAGTGGTGAGCGGAAATGTAACTTGGTCTTGCACTACTTGCGGCGCTTGCCCCGGATAAGTGGTTTTTATAATGACCTGAACATCAGATAAGTCAGGCAAGGCATCTACGGGCGTATTTTTTAGTGCAAACAATCCTCCACCCAGTAAAATTAATGTAAGCAACAACACAAAAAAGCGATTGCCAACAGACCAGCGAATAATGGCAGTTATCATAATGGCTCCTAGTGAGAACTGTGTTGCATAGGTTGCATAGTAGAATGATCAATCAGCTCTGCGTTTTGCGCTTTAGTAATTACAAATTCATCGTTAATAATGCTAAAAGTAAAATTAATATACTGGGCATTTTCAAACTGACTAATATCAATATCTGGCGCTAATACAAAGTCCATTGTGGCGGGTTCTCGATTCCATTTTTCAATGGCCTCTCGACTAATATTAATAATGCGATTTTGTGTATCTATGGCATTAATAGTGCCGTTAACCGTGGCGCTTTGTGGCTGCATATCCATGTTCATATTTGAGTCTGAACCAGAATCCGAACTCATACCTGAGCTGATACCAGAACTAGGTATTTCCATTCGTTTAAAGTCGGAGCTCTTACTTGACTCAGAATCTATTAAGAATTGCGCTGAGGTCACTACCGTGTTACCTGTCGTCACACCTGACAAAATGACCGCTTCATTACTATTAATTTGCCCAACTTCGACTTCTACCGATTTAAAACGACCCTCACCTAATGCAATAACCACACGGTTTTGATGCTGCGTGCGAATTACCGCTTCTTTAGGGACTGTAAATTGCGCTTTACTCGCCTTAGCGTGAATGCTCACTTGTGCAAACATATTTGGTTTTAACCGATGATCTGCATTTTCAAACCTAAGCCTTACACGCAGCGTTCGGTTTTTAGCATCAAGCGCGGGGTAAATGTAATCAACCTTACCTTCCCACTTTTGACCTTTTAAGTAATCAAGCGTCATTGTAACGGGCAAGCCCACGCTCACTTGTTCTGATTGGCGCTCGAATACTTCTGCCTCTACCCAAATTTCATCAAGCTGAGCAATACTCATCATTGATGTGCCTGGTTTAACGTAAAAGCCTTCTCGTACTGTTAGCTCATCCACCACACCACTTTGCTTTGCGTAAAAAGTAATATTTTGCATTATCTTTTTATTTTTTTGTAAACGTTCAATAAATCCATCAGACACATTTAACGACTCTAAACGTGCCTTTGCAGCGCGAATTAACACGGTATTATTACGATTAACCGCCAGTAAAAATTCTTCCTGTGCATTCACCAATTGTGGTGAATACAAAGTATATAAAGGCTCACCGGCTTTAACTTGTGCACCTTGCGCTTTAACGTACAAGCTTTCAATCCAGCCCTCTACACGCGGATGAATGTGAATAAGTTGGTCTTGGTTATATTGCACATAACCCACAGTATTTATATCGCTGTGAAGTGTTTTAAGCTCTACTTTGGCGGTTCTTACACCTAAGTTATTAATGACTGCAGGCGAAATAGTTACTGCACTTGGTCCATCCTGAGCGTTGCTATCGTTTTCATATACAGGGACTAAATCCATTCCCATTGGCGACAGCCCTGGCGCGTCACGCCTGTAATTACTATCCATAGGGGCTACCCAATATAAGGGCTGTTTTTCAGCACTTTGCTGTTCATTCATTTCCGAGCTGCTAGGTAAAAACTGCATCACTAAGGCGCCAATTAACGCAAATGCGACCGCACCAACTAAGGCAGCAACAAGTAACTTTAAATTAGTATTCATTATGTAATTCTCCAGTTTGCTCGCTCATTACTTGGGGGTCTAAGCTACTTGCATAATAATTAAGGCGAGCGGTAATAATATGCTGCTCTACTTGAATATTAAGCGCGTCTATTTTGGCGTTAAGTTCACCAATGCGCGCGCGCATCACGTCAGAAAAATCCCCATCGTCGCGCGTATAAGCATTAAGTGTTGCTTGAGATTGCTCTGACATTTGCGGTAATAACGTATTTTGATAAAGCGCATCGCGTTTTTGCAAACGAGCGAGTTGGCTAAACTCCTTAAAGTACATGCCTTTGAGTTTTTGAAGCGCCACCAGCTTTTGTGTTTTAGTAGCTTCTGCACTAGCAATAGCCGATTTAACCTGTTGATCTTGTCTGTTATCAGAAAACAATGGCAAATCAATGCTAAATCCTACTGAAAGTAAATCAGCTCGCGACTCCCCCATAGGCGTATCATCTCGGTAACCATAACCCACATTAACGCCCATTTGAGGTTTGTAACTTTGCTTGGCGAGTGCAACTTCGGTTTGCTTTGCGGTGACGGTTTTTTCTATCGCAATAATTGCGGGATGCGCCATAAGCAACTGTATTAATTTATCAAATTCAAGGTTTGCAAAATCAACCAGCCCTGTGGTTTTAGTAAATTCGGCATTTAAAGACTGCATAAGCATATTCATAGGTAACCACTGTGCTAAACGGTTTTTAGCACTTTCAAATTGCTGCTCAAGCATAACCAGCTTATCTTCAAGGCGAGTGAGCTCTAATTGCGCACGAATAATATCTTGCTGGCGTGTTTTACCTAAGGTACTTGCGTAGCTTGCTTCGGTAACTTCAATAAGCTGAGTAAATAGCCCTTTATCTTGCTCAATTAAAGCAATACTTCGCTGAGCACGATACGCGTTTAACCACGACTCAATCACAATTGCTTTTACTTGTGCTAAGCGATTGGCGCGCTGCCAAGGGTATTGTTGAGCAGACTGAGCTAATGCCTTTTGTTTAAGCGCTAAACTATTCCCTCGGCTAAACTTTTGGCTCAAATCGACTTTAAGCTGCGTCATCCCTTCTTGATCAAACGCATAACCGTTAGTAGGTAAGTTAAGTAAGCCAACCGTTAAAACAGGATCGGGTAAGGTGCCTGCGGCAATACTTTGTGCTATTGCGGCATCTTCTTGGTAGCCACTCGCTTTTAGCCATGGCTCATGCGTTAGTGCATAATTAAGCGCTTGCGTTAAGCTAAGCGTTTGCTCATTGCGGGCTTGCTTTAGCGTATCGATATTTAGGTTATTTGAATTGTTTTGCGCATTAACAGCTGTGCTAAAAAACACAACACTACATAATACGGCTTTAATACTTACAGCGTGGTTCATCACCTGCTCCATCTAAAAATAAAAGAAATTCTTAAATTAGGAAGCAAAAAAGGTGTTTAGGAGTTTTACAAAAACCTTTTATATCAATTGCATTGAATTAATGATCTATTATTGCGGTAGGAAAATTGCTCTATAACAAGGAAAAAATTACGCAGTATAGTTGCTTTATATAAGTAATTTTTAACGCAGTTAGAGAGGTATTTAGTTCCTAGAATGAGCATGTTTTCAATAAAATTGATATTACACCTATCCTGCTATTAAGCAGACATAGGAGGGCGGTAAAGTGAACGAGGTATATTAATTTGTGTAGTAAATACACTTATATTTACTTTTTCAGATTCAAATAAAGTAACGCTAAATAAAGTATCAACATTAAGCATTGAATTAGCAGCGCAGCCACTGATAGGGCATTTGCAATCATTTTGTGGCGTACTTTCGTCGTCGCAACAATCCATCTGCATCATATTTTCAGACATGCTAGCAACAGCTGTTGCATCACTACTGTGTGTCATTGGCATTTGGGCATGCGTTGCTGTTTTCGTTGGCAAATGTGGCATTTCGCATACCATAGCTACAGACGCAACTGCCTGACCCACAAAAGTGAGCAGTAAAGTTATCATGAGTAAACTAGAGTAAAAACGTTGCAACATTATGCCTTTTAATAAATTTTAAAATGATTGTAAGATAACCTAACGGCAACCACAAATACTTTAATTATGTAGACTGCGGTTTATCAGGTGTTTTAATTAAGTTACTCGCTATAATTGCAAATATACAATATGCGCTAAAATACCAAAAGCCCTCACCAAATTGTGTATTCATAACAAGTAGCTCACCACTTTTACCATGAGCGTTACCTGCTAGGTAAGTCACTATTAATGCAATAACAAATACATCAACCATGCTCCACTTACTTAATGCACAAATAACCAGACCGAGCTTTTGCTTCAACCCATTCAAAGGTAGGCAACAATAAAGCAATTGTAATAGCAGCTTCAAGCTTGGAATAACAATAGAAAACAACCCCACTAAAGCAGCTACAAATAAATTATTATTACTAGCAAGCTCTTGAACTGTGCCTAAAATACTTTGTGTTTTGTTATAGGCGCTGATCTCGCCCTCTAACTTATCAAGCCCTAGCATATTCGAGAACATCATTAGCATGCTACGAGTCCGACCATCGCCCTCTTCAGCAAGCATTTCAATGCCCGCTTGCGCTAATTTTGATTTATCTATGTTGCCCTCTATTGTTAATACTGGTTTTGTAATACCAGGAAACAATAAACAAAGAGCAACCACTACACTTATAACCGACAACCAATTACGCATATTTATTCTGTTATTGCCTCAATAATGTCATCACTGTATAAAACAGCATCCAATAAAAAATTAAATATATCGCCAATGTGCAGCTCTGAGTTTATGTTGGCCAAATGGACCATAGCTTCATCTATATTATCTAATTCAAACTCTTTTATAAGCGATAAACAGTTCCCTAAGATGCCGCTCTCTAATAGTAACGCATCAGATATTGCAGCATCTAAAGTAAACTCTTTAACTATGTCTTTTAATTCAGCATCTAAAATAGCATCAAGCACCGAGAACAAACCCACCAGATACCCTTGCTCGGTCAACTCTTTATTATTTTGCTCCAATATTAGCGACATAAATTGAGCCCGCGTTAAAGCAAGCTTAGTTAATTCGGTTGGTTTTTCGACCCCCAACTCACTAATTGCTAATACGCGAACAAATTGTCTTATTGTGTCCTCACCTAAATAAATAACCGCTTGTGAAATAGACGTAATGACTAAATTTGCTTTGCCTGAACGCGCGTTAGCTAGCTTTAAAACCCTCGCTGTTATGGCGACATCTCTGGCCACTCGTTGATGAACTTCTTTAAAGCAAAGTGTTTCTTTTGCTGTAAAACGCAATAGATCAAAAACGGTTAGCTTTGAAGGCTCTACACCTTTATACGTAATCATTTCTGGGCGAGAAAAAAAGAACCCTTGAAATAAATCGCAGCCAGCCAATTTTAATACATTAAATTGTTCATGCGTCTCTATTCGTTCAACAATTATTTTTGCATGTGGATTTGCGCGTTTTATTTTTTTAATGCGCATATTGGTTTTAATAACCGGATCATCTATCTCAATTTTTATGTAATCAACATGTGCTAACAGTGGCTCCCATTTTGGATCGCCATCGTAATCATCTAACGCAAAAACATACCCTTCTTTTTTAAGTTCTTGCACACGCTCAGCCACCGCAGGAATATTACCCGTGCGCTCCACTATTTCAATAACACTATTTTCTGGCAATAAAAGTTTGGGGAAGTTATCGAGAATAGTTTCTGATGACAAGTTTATAAAAGCTAAATGATGTGCGGTAAGTCTATCTAAACCAACCAACATTAAAGCATTAAAAAATAGGCGGCTTGTCGCATGGACATCTGAAGTGCCTACAGGAAACGCATTATTGGCTGAGTCTCTATAAAGCAATTCGTACGAGAAAACATTCTGGTCTATATCAAAAATAGGTTGCCGCGCAACAAACTGAGTTATTTTTTGTACTTCATCAGGTATGTTATGTAATTTCACTTGGCTCTAAACCTATAAATAAAAGATGGCAAAACAGCCAATAATATGTGTACTTTAATGCAACACGCATAAGATAAATATAGTCGTCATTGCAAAAACGTTAAAATTACACAACACTAATATAAAATATTAATATAAAAGGTAGAGATTTGACTAACTTTATTCGGTTATTAGTACTGAGCCCTCTGCTATTTATATTTTTTAGCTATGCCAGCATTAATCCTACTCCCCTCAAATATAATGTTAGCGCGTCAGGGAGTCATTATCCATATTATACAAATGATCCAGAAAAGCCTGGCATATTACCCGAAATTATTGAAAAAGTACTCGATGATGCCAATATTGCAGCTTCTCATATCGACCTACCTACAAAGCGTATTACCAAATATTTACAAGATGAAATAATCGATTTTGATGTTATTTCATTAGAATGGCTCTCAAAGAGTGAGAGAAATGACCCTCGTTATGTTTTTTCAGAGCCGCTTATTTATGCCACAGAAATGATTGTTACCTTGCCTAAAAATGCCCAGCATTGGCAAAGCGCTGATAGCTTGAAGGGTAAAAATATAGGAACGGTACTAGGTTACTATTACTTTAATGACAACACCTTTGAGCGTGTTGACTTTCCATCCGAAAAAGAACTTATGACAGCCCTATCAAGAAACCGTGTAGAAGCTGCACTAGTAGGTAAGTTAACTGCGCTCTATTGGGCAAAGCAGTTAGGGATAAACATTGCCTTTGGCGCACAGCATTCCCATGGTTTTTTAAGAATTCGCTTATTGAGCAAACACAAAGAATTATTGCCCCAGATAAACCTAGCAATTAAAAACCTTCACGCTCAAGGATATATAAAAACTATTGAAGATAAGTATATGAGTAATATACCCACACAAAATTAAGGGACTAATGGCGCAGAGCTCGTGTTTTGGAGTACAATAGCAGCAAATGTTAACTCGACCAGAATCAGAAAGAGCCCCATGAGTATTGAAAAAGCCTTAATCGAACGTAGTAATAATCAATGTGAATTGTGTGCAGCCACCGAGAACTTATCTGTTTATGAAGTACCACCGGTAACTGAAACCCACTCAGATAAATGTATTTACACGTGTCAAACATGTAAAGATCAAATCGAGAATAACAGCGAAATAACGCCTACGCATTGGCACTGTTTAAACGATAGCATGTGGAGCCAAACTCCTGCAGTACAAGTTGTAGCTTACAGAATGCTTTCGCGTTTAGCGCCTGATAATGGCTGGGCACAAGATGCGCTAGACATGATTTACCTTGAAGAAGATACGCTAACGTGGGCTAAAAAAGCACTTGCTGAAGATGACGATTTAAAGCATGTAGATAGCAACGGTGTAGTACTTCAAGCAGGCGATACTGTTACCCTAATTAAAGACTTAGACGTTAAAGGTAGTAGCCTTACAGCTAAACGCGGAACAGCTGTTCGTAATATTGGCCTAACCAGCAACCCTGAACATATTGAAGGGCGAGTTGACGGCCAGCGCATAGTTATTTTAACTAAGTTTGTTAAAAAATAATCGTTTGTTTTTAATTATTAAAGGCGCTAATGCGCCTTTTTTATGTTTAAAATAAGTTAAGGAATGATTAAGTCACTAGGTAATAGACTAGGGGGATAATATTGAGTAAGGATAACAAACATGGAAAAGTATCAAGCAGTACATTCACGTAAAAAAGCACTTACAGGACTTAGTTTATTAGCACTGAGCGCTTTTGCTATAATCGGTTGTGATCAACAAACAAAGCCGACTGAAAATACAGAGCAAGCAAAATCAATATCGACTCTAACTACCCAAGTTAGCTACAAAGATCGCAGTATGCTTCGCCCCGGTTCACAGTTAATAGTTACGCTTTCGGATGTATCTAAAATGGATGTAAAAGCAGATATAATAACCCAAGAAGTGATTGATATTACCCAAGCCCCACCATTTACTGTAGAGCTAACTTATGATGCCAGTAAAGTTAACGATAAACACCGCTATAGCCTAAGCGCCAGAATCATAAATAAAGACAAAGTACTTTACACAAGTACCACAAATAACGACCCATTTAGAGAGTCACAGCTAACTGGCCCTTATAAAATTGAGCTTTCAAAAGTATCCGTTGAAAAGCCAGACGTAACGCTTACAAACACGTACTGGAAAGCAATAACAATCAATGCTCAAACAGTAAATGTTACAACTAAAGAGCCGTTTATTCAGTTCGATAAAGACTACCGTGTTAATGGCTTTTTAGGCTGTAATAATTTTAGCGGAAGTTATAGCACTGAGCAGCACACAATTACACTTAGTCAATTAGCGAGTACAAAAAAGATGTGTTCGGAGAATATGGACCAAGAGGCAGCTATGTCTAACGTACTTAACAATACTTCAAAGTGGGAAATTACAGGCGAGTCACTGAAACTTAAAAACAACAGCGGTAATACGCTTGCTACTTTTAACGCAGTTTATTTTAATTAATATTTAGCTCCCTAATATATGTGTTACCTAACACATTCGTATTGATTTTAAATAAAATGCCCAGCAAAGCTGGGCATTTTATCATTCATTGTAAGCACTATTTAAAGCTACTCATCAACGAGTTGTTCACTTCTGTAAAAACCACTTGGCTCACTTAACAAATCAACAAGTTCAGGCATTATTGCATCCATTGTTTGCTTTAGCTTCCATGGAGGGTTAATCACAATCATGCCAGATGCTGTCATGCCGTGTACGTCAGTGTCCGCTTCAGTGCCTAATTCAAATAGCTGAATGTTGCGCATTCCTGAATCAATTAAGCCCTGCTCCATATTATCAATGCGCTCTCTGTCTACTACCGGATACCAAATCATATAAGTACCTGTAGCAAAACGCTGATGAGCTTTAACTAAGGTTTTTACAACCGTTTCGTAGTCATCTTTAATTTCGTACGGAGGGTCAATTAACACACACGCTCTGCGAGATGCTGGTGGTAATAATCCTACTAAGCCGGTAAAGCCATCTTCTCCGCGCACACGAATGGAGCGCTTACCTTGCATATTTTCTTCAAGTAATAATAAATCACGCGGGTGCAGTTCAAAAAACCAACCCTTATCTTGGCGGCGCAAGTAATGCTCTGCAATTTTTGGTGAACCCGGATAAAATGCAAGTTCGTCAGTGTCGTTAAATGACTTAATTAATTCAATGTACTCATTAAGCTCAGCATGTTCACTTTTATGTTGCCAAAGTTTTTCAATACCATCTTGATACTCTTGCGTTTTTTGCGCATCAGCAGCTGCCAGTTCAAAAAAGCCAGCACCTGAATGCGTGTCTATATAATCAAGCGGTTTATCTTTAATTGTTTGGTAATTTAGTACTTGTGCCAGTACTAAATGTTTAAGTACATCGGCAGGATTACCCGCATGAAATGAGTGTCTGTAACTAAGCATTATTTATTTTCGCCATACGCAATTTAATATCGTAAGTGAACCATAAGCACTAGGCTTTGGCAACTCACACCAAGATAAGAGAGTGTTAAAGTGAACCATTTCTGAATGAAAAAGCTCATATGCTGAATTATCCCTTAACGCAGAAGAAAAATCAGCTAAAACCACCGTAAATGCTGGCAAATCAACACACTTTGCTTTACATTTGCATGACATTAATTACAGTTATATGAGCGCCTTTATGAACAACACTACTCTTCAACAACTCGAACAACTGATCGATTCTTTAATCGAACGTAATAATCAATTACAAACAGATGTTGCTACTTTAAAAGAACAGAACACTAAACTAAGTGATGAAAACGAATTACTACAGCTTGAAGCTTTAGAAAATGAAGAAAAGCAAAAAGATGCCAGCACTACTTTATCTGGTCTTCTTGATAAATTACAAAGCGCACAACAGGCTAGCTAATGTCTGAGCTGCAAAACCAGCGGGTCACTGTTGAGTTGCTAGGTAAAGAGCAGCAATTTGCTTGCCCCGAAGGGCAGGAAGATGCATTAATAGCAGCAGCTAAAAATCTAAATGACTTAGTTGAGCAAATGAAACAACGCTCAACCGTTAGAAACGATCAAAAAGCCCTACTAATGGCAGCATTAAACTTAAGCCACGAATTGCTAGAAGCAAAAACACAGGCTACAGTTGAACAACAGCATCAAGACCAATTGATTGATAAACTCAGTCAGCATTTGGCAAATGACCCCAAACACCAAAAATAAAAAGCGCATACTGCGCTTTTTGTTTATTATTAAAGTAATTAAACCTCAGCGTAGAGATAATAAATGAAGTTAAAATTTTCAAACACAACCTCTTCATGTAAGCACTTACTATTGGCATGCACTTTACTATCAATAGCACCTAGCACCTACGCTGCCGTTATTTGGAATACAATAAACCCTCATATTCAGTTTTTAAAGCAACAAGACAAGCTTCGCTTTTACGACTCTAACCAAGTATTAATTGAAGGCGAAAAATGTGCCCTACTGGTTGATACGAGTGCCAATTTTGCTGCAGTTGAACAACTTGCTGAAGATTTAAAAAAACGTCTTAAAACACCTTTATGCTATTTGGTTGCCACGCATTACCATGACGATCACTTGCTCGGTATGGCGGTTATGCAAAATTTTTATCCTGATGCCAAGCTCGTTGTTCATCAGCAAGTAAATAAAAATTTTAGCCTTTACCAAACAGCATATACCGACAAACTAGACACCTATGAAAAGAGCATTGAGCTGAGCTACCAACGATTAGCGAATGTACCCAAAGAAGAGCAACCTAAATGGCGTGATAAGTTAAAGCTTGCAAAAAAGCGACTTTTTCGCTGGCAGGAGTATCAGCTTAGCAAACCCGAAATAGTCATTAATAGTCGTAAAATTATCGACCTTGGTGGTTTTGAGGTAACGCTTGAGCCGCAGCAAGCCCATACTAACGGTGATTTAACTATTACTACTAATAACGGCAGTGTGCTGATTGGTGGCGATATCGTTGACTGGCTTCCTTACCCTGGACACGGTGAACTTAAAAGTTGGCAAACGTTGCTTAAGCAATATATTAACGACGAAAAGCTCACTATTATTATACCTGGCCACGGCGGCACATTAACAAAAGAGCAGCTGAAACAGCCACTATCATTTTTAACAGCCATAACAGAGCACGTTAAAAACAATAAAGATCAAAGTATTGAGCAGTTAATGCTATCGTTTCCTGAATCAGTTATTGAGCCTTATAAACAAGAAGCGCTTAATATAAAATCGAGCAACTTCTTTTTACAAGCTGGCCTAAATCGCGCAAAAAGCGCAGAATAACTCAACACAACGGATTGTGTTAAAATAATAAAAGGAATTTACAAAAGTGATCACTATGCGCAGTTTGGTTTTATGTTGTTTGGGTATTTTGTTATTTGGTTGTCAATCAACGGAGCAAGAACCACAAGACGCTCCACAAATATTTACTCATTTTGAGCCTGACTATACTTATGATATTGACGAGGAAGTAGCTCAAACGCCTCAAGTTAATGAGCCAGTTACGCCACTTCAATTCAAAAAAACAATCGTAAAAAAGCGCCCACCAAAAACCACCGATCTGTGGGTGCATATAGCCAATAATCTACACTTTACGATTTATCAAAATCGCGCTTTAAAAAAGCGTATCAGCTGGTATGCAAAGCAACCTAACTACTTACAAACGGTGAGCAAACGCGCAGCGCCTTACCTGTATCACATCGTAAAAAAAATTGAGCAAAAGCAATTACCTATGGAGCTCGCATTACTACCATTTGTAGAAAGCGATTTTAGACCAACAATAGCCTCATCACAGCAAGCTGTTGGTGTTTGGCAGTTAGTTGGCGCAACGGCGCATCACTTTGGTGTTAAGTCAGACCAATGGTATGACGGGCGCCAAGACGTACTTGCTTCAACCGATGCTGCACTTAATTACTTAAGTTACTTACATAAACGCTTTGATGGTAATTGGCTACATGCTTTGGCCGCTTATAATAGTGGTGAAGGCCGTGTTAAACGTGCAATCGAAAAAAACAAAAAACGCGGTAAAAGCACCGATTACTGGTCGCTCAGTCTGCCAAAAGAAACTGCTGACTATGTACCCAAATTACTCGCTTTAAGTTATTTAGTTAAACATCCACAAAAGGGCATTAAACGCCCAAAGCTAGCATATAAACCATTTACAACACAGATGAACATAGGCCAGCAGTTCGACTTTTCAGTCATTGCCAAGCTCTCTGGTATAGGTTCAAAGCAGTTACATGCTATTAATGAGGGATATTTAAAAAATCAAAGCTCACCTAACGGGCCGCATACTTTACTGCTGCCTATAGGGCAAGAAGCATTATTAAAAAGTCAGTTCTTCAAATCAAACTTTGCTGGAGAGTACATCGTTAAACAAAACGATACGCTTTACAGTATCGCCAGGCGTTTTAGTATGTCTGTAAAAGCTTTGAAACAACTTAATAATAAAAATAATAATTTAATAGGTGTTGGAGAAAAGTTATTAGTTGGGCAACCTAAAACTCTGCCAAGCACATTAACTGTTGATTACAAAATCAGCCCTTATTTAGAACACCAAGAGATTGCGATTCCCACCATTGAAATAGATTACGAAGTTAAGTCAGGCGATAGCCTTTGGAGTATAAGTCAGCTTTACGATGTACCTCATAGCGACTTGGCAAAATGGAACAAACTCTCTGCATCGAGCATTTTAAAGCCTGGCACTCAATTAGTACTGTTTATACCACAGGCTGAAAAGCAAAAAGCAGCCCCAACAAAAAAAGATTTTCTGCTAAATTTACAAAAAACACTAAATCAGCCACGTTAAGTTTATAAACAAGTATATTTCGCGTAAAATTGCGCCCTAACATAGTTATTATTTGAAGAGACAAGCATGCAAATTAGCAAAAATTCAGCAGTTGAATTTCATTACACCCTTAGCGAAGCGGGCGAGCAAATTGAAAGTAGCACAAACGAAGCGCCACTTACTTACATTCATGGCAGCGAAGGCATGCTTCCTGGTTTAGAAAAAGCACTTGAAGGCAAAGAAGCTGGCGAAAAATTTAGTGTAACTCTAGAGCCAAGTGAATCGTACGGCGAGCGTGTTGATGACTTAATTCAACGTATTCCGCTTAAGCACCTACAAGGCGACGTTAAAGTATGGAAACCAGGTATGACAGCAATGGTTAGCTCTAACCAAGGTCGTCATCAGGTTACTATTGTTAAGGTTGGTCGTTTTAACGCAGATTGTGATTTAAACCACCCATTTGCGGGCAAAACACTAACGTTTGACGTTGAAGTTGTATCTGTACGTGAAGCAACAAGTGAAGAAGTTTCTCACGGACATGTGCACGCTGAAGGCGGCTGCGGTCACTCTCACTAGTTAGCAATAAAGGAAGTAAGTATGTCTAAAGTTGCAGTAGTTACAGGTGGTACAAAAGGAATTGGTCTAGCCGTTGTAAAGCGTTTGCTAAGTAATGGCTATAAAGTACATAACCTTGATATAGAGCCAAGCGAAACTGGTATATTTCATCAGTGTGATGTAAGTGATGTATCGGCGGTACAAAGCTGCATCAACGCTATCTGTGAACAAAGTAAACGTATTGATGTACTTGTTTCTAATGCTGGAAAACACTTAAGCGCAAATATAGAAAGCACCGACGAGCAAACTCTCGATGCACTTTTTGCGCTTAATGTTAAAGGCGCGTATGCCGCAGTACAAAGCGTATTGCCAAGCATGAAAGCGCAAAATAGCGGCGCTATTATATTAGTCGCATCCGATCAAGCAATTATAGGTAAGCAAAACTCTTTTGCGTATAACCTAACAAAACATGCCCTTGCCTCAATGGCCAAAACAACGGCGCTTGATTACGCGAGCTTTAATATTAGAGTAAATGCGGTATGCCCTGGCACAATAGAAACCCCGCTATTTCATAACGCGATAGATGCGTACTGCGCAAAAAGTGGCGCAAACAAAGCTGAAATAGTTGCCGAGGAAGCAAGTCTGCAACCGCTTAACCGATTAGGTCAAGCCGACGAAGTTGCTGCCCTTGTGAGCTTTTTAGCAAGCGACGATGCCAGCTTTATTACTGGTAGCTTACAAAGTATTGATGGCGGCTATACAGCCCAATGAGCATGCAAATTATTGACCCTCATGTGCATTTTTTTAATCTTGCCGAGGGGCAATATACTTGGCTACAAGGCGAAAACCCACCAGCATGGCCTAACCTAGAAAAAATTAAACAACCAATAAGTGCAAAGCAACTTGTTAAAAGTACTGATTTTGAACTTGCGGGTATTGTGCACATTGAGGCTGGGTTTGATAATCAATCACCTATAAACGAGTTAAACTGGCTAAGCTCGCATTTAAAAAACCTTTCATTTAAGGCTATTAGTTACAACCAAATTGATGCGCCCGCAGAGCAATTTAATCACGCGCTAAATGCACTGGCTCATTCAAGCCTTTGTGGTATAAGAGATATAACCGAAGACGATGATGCAGTGAGACTAAAAAGCCCTCATTGTATTAATAACCTTAATTTATTGGCTACAAATAAACTGCATTTTGAAGCTCAATTTGATATTGAAAATAGCGAAATAACCAAACAAATAGCTTACTACGCTAAGCAGCTACCGCAGCTTCAAATTATAATTAATCATGCAGGACTGCCAAGTAATTTAAATGACTGGCAACAAGGTGCTGAGTTACTTGCTCAGCACGACAACATAGCAATTAAATTCTCTGGTTTTGAATTACTTAGGCTCACCAGTGAGCAACAAGCCGCGTGTTTTAATATTCTTTTTAATCACTTTGGCCAGCAGCGTATTATGTTTGCTAGCAACTTCCCTGTGTGCCAAATAAATACAAGCTACAGCAACCTATGGCACTGCCATAAGGCGTTATGCTCAAACGATAAGACATGGCATAACCTTAGCTATGCAAACGCTAAGCACTACTACCAAGTTTAAGTAAAACTAGTTATATTAAACTCTCTTTTTATAATAATACGGCCAATTTATGAAAATGTACTTTTTACTAATCGTTGTATTTTCTGCGTTTTTTCTCAATGGCTGCATATCTCAAAATCCAGACCCTACACCTAAGCTGCAACATGCTCTACTGGCAAAGCCAAATAAAACAGCCGTTAGCAAAGCAATTAAAACACTTGTACATATACAAGAAACTCAATTAGCTGAGAATGTATTTACTACCAGCAGCACAGTAACCCTTAGCAATGTGGATGGTAATAATATTATCGACACGCAAAGTCGCAATACACCCGATCAGTTTGAATTGATGATTAAAGGCAAGCAATGCTATATACGCCACCTTGATAGTAAAGCCACTATTGAGCTTAAAGACGTAGAATGTAAAATTAACGAGTTATAACAAGCTTTACTTCCCCCTAAATAAGCAAAAGCCGGTAAGTGACTAATCACTTACCGGCTTTTGCTTTTTAATGCATGACCTAAAGTTAGGTTAAAAGGCTATTATTTTATTTCTACGCGTTGAGAACGCATAACAATCTCATCATTTAATTCAATACCCAACCCTGGCTCTTCTGACACTTCAAAGAAACCATTTTTAGGTTGTGGGTCTTGTAAACATAACTCGCGGTTCCACTTTTTAATCGCATAAGTGTGGTGCTCATGAATCAAAAAGTTAGGGATAGCCGTTTCTAAGTGTAGTGATGCTGCTGTTGCAACAGGCCCGCCACATACGTGAGCTTGAATACGCACATCAAAAATATCAGCATAATCACATACTTTTTTAGTTTCGGTAAAGCCACCACATAAACCAATATCAGGTTGCAGAACATCAATACTTTGATCTTCTAAGTACGGGCGCACACCCCAGCGATTATACAAACGTTCACCACCAGCAATTGGCACATTAACTTTATCTGCTACTTTTGCATGCAATGAATGGTTTAAATAGTTAACTGGCTCTTCAAAGTACATACAGTCAAATTCTTCTGCAATTTCACCCAACTGAATGGCTGTTGTCACGCCTGGTAAACTGTGGCATTCAAAAATAATGTCTACTTCGTCGCCTACTGCTTCGCGAATAGCTTGCATGCGCGCACGGTATAGCTTCATTTCGGTACGTGAAATTATCTTTGTACGATCGTAATAAGTATTGCCGTCTTTATCGTACTGAATTGGATCTACTTTTACTGCATCGTAACCTTCGGCCATCGCCTTTAAAGCCGCTTCTGCATATTCTTGCGGTTGTACTAGGGCTTTAAATTCGCTATCCCAGTCAAACTGTAATTGCGATGCGTAAGTGCGTAGTTTGTCGTTAACTTTACCGCCTAATAACTGGTATACAGGTAAACCAAGCGCTTTACCTTTTATATCCCAAAGTGCGGTATCAATTGCGCTCATTGCAGCATATACAACAGGTCCGCCGCCTAAACCCCAAAAGCTCTCACGTAACATACGAGACCATAGTTTTTCTGTTTGAAATGGGTCGTGGCCGATTAAAAAGGCGTCGGCCATTTCTTTAATCATAGCCGCTGCAGCACTGTGACCTAAATCGTATGCAAGGCCCGCTTCGCCAACACCACTAATACCTTCGTCAGTATGAATTCGTACAAACACAGGTGTCCAAGAAGGTCTATCAGGACAGTGAATATCAAATACTTCAACGCGATTTACTTTCATTAAAATTCCTTATTAACCGCTATGGGTTATTTTGCAAAACTAGGGTCAAGTCGATACGCTTTACGTAACATTGCAGGCCACGCAAGTTGCCCGCCGGTGCTGCCACTGTGTACTACGTTTGCTTGATTATAAATATTGTCGATTATAGGTTGCGGTACTTCAATCACCTCTTGCGAGCTTGATTGTAGCGCTAGTTGAATTTCACACGCTCGCTGTAAATCATAAAAGCGCATAAACGCATCGCCTACCGTTGGGCCTACTGTTAAGCCACCATGATTCACCAATAACATATGGTTAGTGCTGCCCAAATCATCTTGCAGCACTTTTCGCTCGTCGTCGTTTACTGCAAGCCCTTCGTAACCATGATAAGAAAGCGATGGCAGTGAAAACATTGAATATTGGCTAAGCGGTAATAAACCATTTTTTTGTGTGGCGACTGCGATTGTTTCTTTGGTATGAAGGTGAATAACACAATGAGCGTCTTCGCGTACCTCGTGAATCGCACTGTGAATAGTAAAACCAGCTGGATTAATACTAAATGGCGTATCGTCAATAATGTTGCCGTCTAAGTCGACCTTTACTAAATTAGAGGCTGTTACTTCATCAAAGGTTAAACCAAACGCATTCACTAAGTAGTGGTCGGTGCCAGGCAAACGTGCTGATAAATGCGTATAGATTAAATCCCCCCAACGAAAGTGCTCTACCAGTCTATAACACGCGGCTAAATCAACACGAAGTTGCCACTCTTGTGCTGATACTTTATTTTTTAAATCGAGTTGGGGTAAATCAAACATAATGAGCCTTATAAAAACGTACATTATTAACCTGTACGAACAGATGTTTAGAAGTCTAAAGCAGTCTCTATTTTATAGCAAACACCAAACAAAACAGCCACACTATTGTGTGGCTGTTTATAAAACTAAAATACCAATTGCATTAAAATGGTATAACTGCGTAAATTATTTTACGTTAGCTAGGTAATCTGCAATTGCCTCAAACTCTTCATCAGTTACCGTTGCAACCATTGCTTTCATAGCCATGGTCATACCGTTATTACGTGCACCTGACTTAATATCTTTCATTTGCGCTACTAAATAGTCTTTGTTTTGACCGTTTAGTTTAGGGTACATACCCATAATTGGTGCTTTACCTTCAGCGCCATGACAAGTTTGACAATTCTTAGCGGTATAAAGTGCAGCGCCATCGGCAGCTGCTGCATTAAACGAGAAGCTTGCGGCTAAAGTAATACCCGCGCCTAATAGTAGTGTTTTCATCTTGCTCATTGTATTTACTCTTCTTTTTTGACGGTTAGAAAAACTGTTCTATTGATTGTAGTAAACAATCAAATAAAAAGCATACGTACGAAACGACGCTAGACGATCAACTTAACCAAAAACCGCTAACTCGTTTCTATCTCACTTTTATATACTTTAGCAAATAAAAATGAGCTTACCCTTAATAACTATTACCACACTATATCATCTGGTACTTCAAAGTCTGCGTATGGGTCATCTTCATCTTTTGGTTTGTTTTCTGGCTCTACATGAAAAACAATATACTTTTCGTCAACTTCAGCCACTTTGCGTGCTGGTTCGTCGTCTAATACGTAAAATTGCCCTTCTAGTACACAAATAGCTAAACGACCGCCCGATAACGCTTTTTGCGTTTTCTCGTTCACGTCGATATTTTTTACTTTGTTTTGATAAGTAAAATTAAATGTGCGCTCACCACGAATAGCATCTTGGTTGTGGTGTTCTAAAATTTGTTTAACACGCGCTTCTTGTTCGCGCTGCTTTAAGCTCACTTGGCGTGTTTGGTTAAGCTCTTCAGCTTTTTTTTGCTGCTCTAGCTTGGTTTGTTGAATATGCTTTTGCAGATCACTTGGGTTGCTAGTAGCCCCTTTCTTTTGCTTTTTTTGTTGCTTACGCTTTTCTGATTTAGCAACTTTAGCATTATGCGATGTTGTTAATCCTGCTTGAAGCAATTGGTCTTGTAATGAACCCATGACTTTGTTCCACTAAAAACTAATATTATCGCTATTTTAATCACCAACGAGTTCAAATAACAGCGCTATCGACATTAATCTAGCAAACTAGTTAAAACAAACCATGATATAGCGCAATGACTATGGTTTTAATTATGAATTAAAAGCAATTTTTAATACAATACCACGCAACCAATCAGCAAATGCACAAGCCATATAATGCGTTTACCTCATCTACTCGTTTGCTCGGTATTTATATTTTTTGTGCTTTATGCACCGCAACCCCTACTTAGCCTTTTTGCGAGCGAATTTAATGTAGCACCTGCGGTAGCTGGCAGCTTAATGACTGCAACTATGCTGCCCTTAGCCATTGCCCCGCTCGTTTATGGTTTATTTTTAGCAAAAATAAATCCACTACTTATATTACGTATTGCAATGGTGCTTTTAGGCCTTAGCTGCTTACTTTTTGTTTATGTACCTAGCTTTGAGCTTTTATTATTAGTCAGATTTTTACAGGGTTTAACGCTCCCCGCAGCTTTAACAGCAATGACTAGCTATATAGGCATGAGTTATAGCGCTGATACACTTCAAAAAAATATGACCCTATATATTGGTAGCAGTATAGTTGGTGGTTACTTTGGACGTGTGCTTGCCGCTTTGTTTAGCGACTTATGGAATTGGCAGAGCTTTTATTACGTAATTGCTTTTATGCTTCTTTGCTTAGCTTTGACAGTTAAGCATTCCCGCTTTACAAACCCAGCTAAACAGTCGCAGCTCTCCCCACTCGATTACATTAAACAACTTAAAGAAGGCGCTGTACTTAAAGTTTACGGCGCCGTTTTTTGTATGTTTTTTTGTTTCGCTGCACTGCTTAATTACTTACCGTTTATATTACAAAACACGTTTTTAATTACCAATACTCGTGACATAGGTTTAGTTTACAGTGGTTATTTAATTGGTGCCCTCGCCTCTATTGCTGCACCTTGGTTACTTAAAAAAGTCCCTTCGCCTTGGCACTTATTAACTGCGGTATTTAGTTTTTATAGTGTGAGTATTATTTTATTAATGAGCCATCAGCTTAGCTTATTTTTAATCGCATTTACTTTGTTTTGTGGTGCTATGTTTGTGATTCATTCAACTGCCGCACCGCTCGTTAATAAAATAAGTAAAGCCCCACCAAGTGTAACCAATGGCGGATATGTATCGTTTTATTACAGTGGTGGCGCATTGGGGTCGTTATTACCCGGTGTGGTATACCAACATCATGGGCAAACAGCGTTTATGTTTACGCTGCTTGCGGTTTGCTTATGTGGTTTATCGTTAATTATGTGGGCTTATTTTGAGGGTAAAAATACAACGCGCGGTTGATGCTTTGTGTAATTAAAAAATGTTTCTAAATCAGCTTTACTAAGCAACCATGTTTGGGTGTTTTCAAACGGATGACAATGAAACAAATCACCGTGCCAAATATCTTGGTCAACCCATAAGCTCACTTCGTTTTGCTTATCATTTAAAAGAGCCAACATAGATACACACCCAGGAGCCACTTTTAAATATTTAGCTAGCCGCTCACTCGATGCGAACCCTAAGCGTGAAAGCCCTTGTTGCTTTGATAGTGCCTTTAAGTCGAGCTGCTTATTGTGCGCTGTAATAACTAAAAAGTGTCGCTTGCCTTCGTTATCGCGTAAAAATAGGTTTTTAAGACGAGTACCTGGGCGCTCAATCATAAACTCATCTGCCGCTAAGCTAGTATGTAGCGGCGGATGCTCTATTACATCATAGTTAATATCTAGGTGCGCCAAAAGCTCTGCTAACTTAGTTTTATCAGCCAACATATTACAAACAACGCCCTCTTAGTTGTACACTCAAATCTCGCCATAAAACATCATTAACTTCATGCTTGTTGTCGCAATACTTACGATCTTTTAGCTCCTGATTTAATAATTCAACTGCTTGGTCTTCTAGCTGTAACTTCAGAATGCTCGACTCTTCAAAATGCTCTTTCTCTATATACTGCTTAACCTCACCACGACTTGGTCTCTTATTAGAACCACGGTCAAGGTTAAAGTTTTCACGATGCTTAGCTTTTACCGAAACAACATAAGCAAAAAGCTTATTGCCTTGATCATCTTGCTTTTCGTGAAACTGTTTATTATTTATTTCAAAAGGCGGCTCATCATTTGAGGCACAGCCAGCGAGTAAAACCATAAGCGCTAGAACACATTTTTTCATTGTTTTTTATCGTTTTAGTTTTGAATTAAGCCGAGTCTAACAAAAATTGACGTAAACAGTGAAAATTTACGAAAAAATACTTGACCAAATTTATAAAAAAACTTAAAGTTCGTCCCGCTTGGAACTCAGCAGTCAAGCAGTTACATTATATGTAACTTAGGAATGTGGGGCTATAGCTCAGCTGGGAGAGCGCCTGCCTTGCACGCAGGAGGTCAGCAGTTCGATCCTGCTTAGCTCCACCACTTTCCTACTCCTTTTCAAATTCGTTCTACTCTTCTATTTTTCCACTGTTTTTATTATTTTTTGACACCCTAATATTCTAATTTTTCATTCTATATAATTTTAAATTTATCCATTCAACTTGTGTCTTTACAAGTTCTTAGCTATACATAATGTCACACATTAGTACTTTAGGCTTAACATGGACAACCCTAAGCGTTCAACGCTAAAAAAGCTAGCTGCAATAGGTTTAACAGCTGGTGCAATAACACATGCGCCTTATGTTTTTGCCCGAAAAAAAGTCACATTAAGAGTGCTTGGTACGCACGTAACACTCCAAGAGGCTATCCGCAAGCAAGCGATGAGTGACTTGGGTATTAATATAGAATTTACTCCCGCAGGCAGCGCTGCTGTTTTGCAAAAGGCATCAATGGACCCTAGCTCCTTTGATTTATACGAACAATGGTCAGACAGCATTAATGTGCTTTGGGATGCAGGTTCCATTCAGCCAATAGAAAAAAAACGACTCACCTACTTTAACGAGATAAATCCACTTACTAAAACGGGAAAACTAACCGAAACTGCAAGTATTGGTGCAGGTGATGCCCCCTATAAATTATTAAATGTTCAACCCGATGGCACATTAAGCGCACAAGAAAGCGATCATCTTAGCTTTTTACCTTATGTGCATAATGTTGACTCTTTTGGTTACAACACCGACTTTATTAAGCCCGGTATAGCATACGAAACAGAAAGCTGGAGTTGGCTGCTTGATGACGAGAACAGAGGTAAAGTAGCTATTGTAAATGCGCCTACCATTGGATTATTTGACCTAGCCCTAGCAGCACAAAGTAAAGGGCTTATAAAATTTAACAATATAGGTGCAATGACCCGCCCAGAACTTGATAGATTGTTTAGTATATTACTCGACTTTAAACGCCAAGGTCACTTTAGTGGCTATTGGAACTCGGTTCCTGAGTCGATTGAATTTATGAAAAGTAAACGAGCCCATATAGAAAGCATGTTTTCGCCTGCAGTTTCTGCATTAAACAGCCAAAATATTAATGTACGATTTGCCGCGCCAAAAGAAGGCTACCGAGGCTGGCATGGTGTTATGTGTTTATCGTCACAAATACAAAGTAGCGCAAAAGATGCAGCTTACGATTATATGAATTGGTGGCTTTCAGGCTGGCCTGGTGCATTTATTGCTCGCCAAGGTTATTACATTAGTAACCCGCAGCGCTCTAAACTACTCCTATCTCAGTCTGAATGGGATTACTGGTACGGTGGAAAAGCAACAAACATAGATTTATTAAATACCAATGGCGACGTAGCAGTAAAAGCAGGTGGGCAACGTAATGGCGGTAGTTACCATAAACGCTTTAGTAATGTAGCAGTGTGGAATACAGTTATGCCAACCTATGACTACAGCCTGCAAAAATGGTATGAGTTGATTAGCCGATAATGATAATAAACTCAATTAAATCAAAAATAATATTAGCTCTGTGTTCGCTGATTGGATTACTTCTTTTACAGAGCTATTTGTTTAACTATTCGCAAACGTCTTTACTTAACTTGCAAAAATCGCAACATAACGCGCTTATTCAAAGTGAAGCTGTAACTAACTTAGAAAACGATATTATTTCCCTGCAAGGGCATGCAGTTTCATTTATTGACAATGCAAATGAAAATACGATTACCAAATTTAATTTTTACTTAAATAAGGCAAATCTAAATCTCGAGCAGCTAAAAACAAACACTCAAAACCAGACCCCTGAGTATCAAAACTCACTAATACGCCTTGGCGAGTATTTAAGTAATTACCAAGATACATTTGGCCAAGTTGTCGTAAACAGACAAAAACGCGAACACCTTTACATTACTCAGTTCAAACAACCTATTGATGACTTACAAGTAACAATTAGTGATTTAGAAGGGTCTTCAAACAATGATAATAAAGTTATTTTTAACGATGTTTTACTCACAATAAGTAATTTAAAACATGCAATTATAAGCTACCTCTATAAACCTAATTTTGATGAAGCACAAAATGTAAAACAAAACTTAAATCACTTACATAAAAAACTAACGAGCACCTCTGTAATAAATGAATCCCTCTCCAATAAAACAACAAGCTTAAAACAAGCTTATAACCAACTTGTATTACTCACCCGTAGCTACACTTTTTCTGTAAATGTAGTGCTTACAGGCATAGAAAACGAATTGCTGTATTTAACTAATGAAATTAAAAACATAGAAAAAAATAAACTAATCAAAACAGAAGAGCTACTAAGTAGCCACTTAACAAAAAATACAGAACAGGCAAATATATTTGCCGTTTTAATTATGTTAATCATTTTATTTTTAAGCTATTTTATTTTTAGATCGGTTATAAAACCAATTACTCAGCTCACTTTATTACTTAAAGATATGAATAGCGAAAAGCCAGTAACTATTTCAAATAACAGCCAAAATCAAACTGAAATAGCATCGGTAATAAAAGCAGCTAACGCTTTATATTTAAAAAATAAGCAAACCAAAGAGCTACTCAATGAAACCCGCGTATTAAATTCCCAAATGGAAGCAATGAATGCCGACCTGACGAGTGCCATGGAGCAAACCGATAAAGCCAATAAAACAAAAATAGATTTTGTAGCCAATATGAGTCATGAACTTCGCACCCCAATGAATGGCATATTAGGTATGTTGCAACTTTTACAAAGCAGCGAGCTTCCCTCAAGGCAAAAACACTACGCAGATAAAGCTTTTTCAAGTGCTCAAAATTTATTGCAGATTTTAAACAATATTCTGGATTTTTCTAAGCTAGAATCGGAAAAAGTTCAGTTAGAGCAAATCCCTTTTACCTTACATACTATAGTTTCTAACGTTCAAAATTTATTCTCAACAAATGCCAAGCAAAAAGGTTTGTTATTAAACTTTACTTTACACGTTGATGCAGGGCTTGAACTTATTGGCGACCCAATGCACTTAAGCCAAATAATAAATAACTGTGTAGGTAACGCAATTAAGTTTACTGAGCATGGTGAAATATCATTAATTATAGAAGCGACATCTCAACACGAAAAAACAATAAACCTTCGCTTTAGTATAAAAGACACGGGTATTGGGATGACTGAAGAGCAATCAAAAATTATATTCCAGTCTTTCTCGCAAGGTGATTCAAGCACAACAAGAAAGTATGGTGGAACCGGTTTAGGACTCACTATAAGCAAACAATTAACTAAACTGCTTGGCGGAGATATACAAGTAAGGAGCACGATTAATCAAGGTAGCGAGTTTTTCTTCACTCTACCCTTTACCTTATCTGAGCAGCAAAAACTTAAAAAACATGCCCTATTAATTAGCCCCGATAATGAGCAAATTAAAAAATTAATGGACTTGCTAAGTGATATAAATATAACAACAGAAACCACACAAGAACCATTAAGAGCCATTGCTAAAATGGCTCAACCTAATAGCCCATTTAGTATTGTAATAATGTCGATAAAACAAAAAGAGCTCAAAGATAACTTTATATTACAACAACTGTATGCTCAAAATAAAAATACTAATGAAAAATTGACGCTTATTTTATTGATTACTGATGAAGAGTCTCCTGAGCCAATTGCGAAAAATGAAAGTATAGACATTACACTTATTGGTAATAAGAATAGTGAAGTAGAAATTTTAAGGAAGCTTTCACCTGATAATTTTAAAGAAAAGCAATTAAGGCCTCATCCTAAATTCTCGGGTTTTAATGCATTGGTGGTTGACGATAATAAGATTAACCAAGAAATAGCTTCTGCCCTTTTAGCAAGGTTAGATATGGCCGTGATCATTGCTAATGATGGACATGATGCATTAGGTAAAGTAGAGACAAATGACATTGATATTATTTTTATGGATGTTCAGATGCCAGTTATGGACGGCTTAGAGGCAACAAGTATATTAAGAGAGCGGGGCTACAAAACTCCCATAATTGCAATTACAGCAGCCGCAGATCCTAATGATAAAAAAGCAGCGTTTAGAGCGGGTATGGATGACTTTTTAGTAAAACCAATTATTTTTGATGCTCTTTTCGAAAGTATAGAAAAACACCTACAAAGTAACAAACCATTAAATACAATTAATCTGCAGCTGGCAAAAGACAACGTAGAAAACAATGATGAATTGTTAGCTAAATTATTTACTCAGTTTGTCAACGATTACAATGACTTTTCAACTAAAGCTGATATATTAATCAAAAATGGAGAGTTAGAAAGCTTAATTCGACTAGTACATACACTTAAAGGATTGGCCGGAACATTAGGCTTGGAGCTACTGCAACAAAGCACGCAAAGTATTGAGAAAAACTTAATAGGTGAGAAGAGTATTAACTTATCTAGCTTTAATGAGCAATTAACTCTTACACTTTTTGCTGTAAAACAATTTTTGATAGCTGAGGGCTTTAAAAAAGAGCATAAGCAACTAAATCAGTTAGAAAACGAAGACTCGGTTATTGATAATATATACTCATTAGCATTAACGGCTCGCCCTGTACCTAGCAGTTTGATTAGACAGCTAGAAATGGATCAATATGATAGAGGACACTCTTTATTTAAGCTCAAAGAAGCAATTGATCATTTTAACTACGCGTTAGTGATTGAGCTTATTGATAAGTATAAAAACGATAATAAAAATTAGGCATAACCACTAACCTGAACTAGATTTAATATTGTAAAGAACGCAGAGAAGGACAGATAGTGCATTCAAATTACCTCGCAAACAGTAATGGATTAACCACAGAACAAAAGCATAAACCTTTAATTCTTATTGTTGATGACGAACCTAGTAATTTACACGTATTAGTTGAAGGGCTTTTAACGGACTACGATGTACGTATTTCGACTAGTGGTGAACAAGCATTAGTATTTGTTGAGTCAACTCGCCCTGATTTGATTTTATTAGACATAATGATGCCTGGCATGGACGGCTACGAAGTATGCAATATACTCAAAGCGAAACAAAATACTAAAGGGATCCCTGTTATATTTGTCACTGCGCTTACCGAAGAAGAGTCTGAAGAAAAAGGCTTTGCAATGGGCGCTATTGACTACATTCATAAGCCTTACAAATTAGCACTGGTAAGAGCGCGTATTCGCACGCATATAACAGCTCAAGGGATGTTAGACCGTCTCATTGAAAAAAACTTTGACCTACACGATAAGCTTCTCGAAATAGAATCTCTAGCACAAGAACTAACCCAACGAGAAGAAGAATTAAAGCTACTTTCCTCTAAGCAACAGTTGTTTTATCAAGCTTTAACAGGCACTGCTGACGGTGTAGTAATAACTGATAGCGATGGTAAAATAATTGCCGTTAACCCTTCTTTTTGTCGAATTACAGGATACTGTGAAGCTGACTCTTTAAAAATGCAATTGCACGATATAAAGAAAAACAATCATCCTAGTATTAGTTTTGATCAGGTGTGGGAGCATGCTAACAAAGCCGGTTACTGGAGTGGCGAACTTGTTACAAGACGAAAAAATGGCGAACTATATCCAGAGCTTTTAACACTAACAATGGTTAAAGGTGAGCAAGATACTAACGTACACTACATTGGTGTATTTAGTGATATATCGAGTGTTAAAATAACTCAAGAGCGTATTGATTATTTAACATGGCATGATGAGCTAACAGGTTTACCTAATCGAAATGGCTTTTTAAAGCAATTAGAGCAACAGCTTCAAACCTGCAATACGGATAAAACCTACGCTTATATTTATATTATTGATATTGATAGCTTTCACTCAATAAATGATGGTTTAGGGCTCCTTGCAGGAGATAATATACTTAAAGATCTTACTAAACGTATTCATACTCATATTGATAAAAAAGATGTTATTGCCCGTTTAGGGAGCGATGAATTTGCAACACTGTGCATTGTAGATAAAGGAGTTGGTCGTGCTAGAGCACAAATAATTGCAGAACGAAAAGCTCAAGAGTTACTCATAGCAATAAATCACCCATTTATATTTAATGATCAAGAAGTAAGCTTAACGGTAAGTATTGGCACGTATATTTTTCCGCGTGAGGATCAATGGGAAAGTGCTATAGAAACAATTAGAAATTGTGAAGCGGCCTGCTACAAAGCAAAAGAAAAAGGCGGTAACAGAATCACCTTTTTCGATACTTCATTTGGCGAGCAAGCAAAGCGCCGCTTCGAAATAGAGCAAGATTTACGCAAAGCAATTGCACAAAATGAGTTGTCTCTGTATTTGCAATCGCAATTTGATCGCAATCAAGAACTTAAAGGTGCTGAGGTTTTATTAAGATGGGAGCATCCCCAAAAAGGCTTTATTAGCCCTGGTGAGTTTATATCTATAGCTGAAGAGTCAGATATAATTTATGACTTAGATTGCTGGGTGACTACAAATGCGCTAGAAATATTAACGCAACTTAGTAAAACTCACCCTGAGTTAAACCTATCAATTAATGTAAGTGGTAGGCACTTTCATGAAGCGCGTTTTTTAAGCTTTATTAGCCAACAAATAAAGCAACATAGCATTAATCCTCAGCAACTCACTATTGAGATAATTGAAGGGACATTGCTTAATCATATGGAAGCGGCTATTGAGGCTGTTCACTGTCTCAAGAAACTAGGTATTAGGGTATCTATTGATGACTTTGGTACTGGGTATTCGAGTTTAACTTATCTAAAACAATTACCTATACAAGAACTAAAAATTGACCGCTCTTTTGTATTGGAAGCACCGACTGATAATAACGATAAGTTAATTATTGATATGATTGTAAGCTTAGGCCGTTTATTCGAGTTAGAGATTGTAGCTGAAGGCGTAGAGAACCAATCCCATTTTGATTTATTGCAGGAATATCCAGAAGTTATTCTTCAAGGCTACTATTTACATAGACCTGAACCTGCAAGCGATTGGCTTGATAAATTAAAATAACCGTTGCGTAATTTACAAACTAAAAAGCCGAGCATGAATATGCTCGGCTTTTTATGGACTTAATTTTTGCAGTTACTCGCGAACTTGGCCAACTCCATTAACTAAATACTTTTCTGTCGTTAGTGATTCGAGGCCCATAGGACCGTATGCATGTAGCTTGGAAGTAGCTATTCCAATCTCTGCACCTAGGCCCAATTGTGAGCCATCAGAAAAACGAGACGATGCGTTAACCATTACTACAGAAGCATCAACACTACGTTGGAATAACTCTGCAGCAGCTTCATTTTTAGTACAAATTACTTCTGTATGGTTTGATCCAAACTGTGCAATGTGTTCAACCGCTGCCGTAAAGTTTGGTACAACGCGAATAGCGATTTCTAGGTCTAGATATTCTTCACCAAATTCGTTATCAGCTAGGACTGTTGCGTTATCAAAGTATTTAGCTGCAAAGCTGTCAGCATTTATTTTTACACCTTCTTGGCGTAATACAACTGCACACAAATTTAAAAACTCATCCGCCACATCTTGATGCACAACTAAACCTTCTAGTGCATTACAAACACCGGTACGCTGGGTTTTACCGTTAAGCAGTAAGTTAAGCGCAATTTCTAGGTCGGCATCTTTATCTACATATAGATGACAAACGCCTTTGTAATGCTGAATTACTGGGATCGTACTGTTTTCAGTAACAAAGTTAATTAAACCCTCGCCGCCGCGTGGAATGATTAAATCAATGCTTTCGCGTTGCTGCATCAGTTCCATTAACAGCGCACGGTCTGGATCTGGAATCACTGAAATAAGTGATACCGGTAAGTTGTGCTTCTCAAGTACGCTGTGCATTACACTTGCGATAGCTTGTGAACTTTTAAGTGCTTCTTTGCCGCCACGTAAAATTACGCCATTACCTGATTTAAAACATAATGCACCAGCGTCTGCTGTCACATTCGGGCGTGCTTCGTAAATCATACATACAACACCAAGAGGTACTCGCATTTTGCGAATTTTAATACCATTTGGGCGCTCAGTAATATCACGTAGCTGACCAACAGGATCATCTAGGCTTACTATTACTTCAATGCCTTCTGCCATTGCTTCAATGCGCTCATCGTTTAGCGTTAAGCGGTCTATCATTGAGGCTGCTAAGTTATTGTCGCGTGCTGCGCTTAGGTCACTCTCGTTTTCTTTGATTATAAATGCTTTTTGCTCTCTTAGTGCCGCTGCCATTTCAACTAGTACTTGATTTTTAGTCTCGGTGTCGAGTAAAGCAAGTGTATGGGCAGCTTTAGCTGTCTGGCGTGAAATGTCCGTAATTAAGCTCATGACTTCTCCAATAATGCGATATGTTTTTCAGATATAACTGGTCCAATTGAATCCTGCATTTTTTCGCTGAATTCACTCTGTTCGTTGTCTGCAATAAAGTTTAACAAACAGCTACTATAATTTGCGGTCGCTTTAGCTAAACGCGTACCGTCTTCACTACGTACTAAAATAGTATCACCAACAGCAAATTCACCATGGACTTCCATGATTTCGTCACCACGAATACAGCCGCTTTCCCCTTCCAGGGATTCATCAAATGATCCATCAACAACAACTTCACCTTGCTCGTTTGCTGTGTGTGTCATCCAATGCACAGAATCCTGCATCGGTTTTTCGTACGGTAAAAATACGCTACCAGGATTTTCCCCAGCTAGCAATTTCGTAAATGTTTCTTCTTTAAAGCCGTTTATAATATAAGTTGCTATACCATGTGACGTTGCTTTTTCTGCCGCTTCTATTTTAGTTTTCATACCACCAGTACCAACGGCACTTGTAGCACATCCTGCCATAGCATAAATAGATTCATCAATTGATTTTATTTCAGGCAGTAACACCGCATCATCATGTAAGTTAGGGTTTTTATCATATAGCCCGTCAACATCTGAGAATATTAATAAAGCATCAGCGTCGGCAGCTGCTGCAACCATTGCTGATAAGTTATCGTTATCACCCACTCTTAAGTCGTCGGTAGTTACAGCATCATTTTCATTAATGATAGGAAGTACACCATGCTCAAGTAAAGTAAACACTGTTTCACGAATACTTTGGTAACGCTCTCGATCACGTAAATCACCGTGCGTTAATAATAGCTGCGCAGATGGAAAGTCAAAAAAGCGGTCCCACATGGCGATCATTTCTGTTTGACCTGCTGCTGCCATTGCTTTTTTCATCACCACAGAACGAGGTTTGTCTGAAGGGAATAAATGCGCGCCAGCAGCTACAGAACCCGATGATACTAAAATCACCTCGATTCCACGGGCACGACAACGAACAATGAACTGTGCGATGGTTAATATGTAACGCGAACGGCAGCCATCTTGATCTGGTGCAATTAATGCACTACCTACTTTAAGTACGATACGTCGCCAATTTAACTTTTGCATAAATGCTCAACTTTCCATTTTATCTGCGCTCACCTTAATTAGACGAGCTAAAACTAAGTAGCTAGGTTTAAAACATAGCTTCGAATTTGTCTTTCATTTAGGCAACACTTTTTTACACACACGCGAAAACCATATCTAAAACAATAAGCTTAGATTTAAGGTTAAGTATAAAGTAGCAACAACCCAATAATATCGAGCAGCACTAATCAAAAAATTTAAAAGTGTTGTTTATGCATCGCTGTAAAAAGCTGTGTGTGGCTTTTTTATTAACAACATACATAGAGCCTCTAAAGTCTGATACACCAACAGATAGGGTGAAGACCAAAGGACCGAGATTTAACCGCCACGATGGGGGTTAAACATTGAAAGTAATAGTTCAACTCAAACCTTTATTTACTTAAATAATTAAATAAACTTGTTTAGCAAAACCATACCAAGAGTTCGGCAAATGAAATTATGTAGTGTTCGAATACTAGTAACACCACTAATGCATGATTATAAAGATTAAAAATGACGTTAAGATTAACAAACCACTTTTACTTCCAATAAACTTCATTAGATAACTAATTATTAGAACACAAAGCATATTACACTAAATACCCCTTAAAAATCAAGGTTAAAATTCGAGCGAAGCTAATTCCTCCTCGTTTGTGGTGTTAGATTGTTATTAAAATTCAACCAATTAAACAATTAATACAGCCTAAAATAAGGCGGCTTAACACGCGCAAAATAATTTAAGCCTACTAATCTTCTATAAGCAGCTAAAATTGATTAGTAATATTTGAATTTCCCGTGTATACCCCTGTATTAATAATTAACAAAAGTTATACTTTCTAAACAAACCGTCATAAATAAGGAATTCTTAATCTATGTCAGCAATTTACATAGCCGGTATCGCACTTTGCTCTGTGCTTGCCCAATGGGTCGCGTGGGCTTTTAGAGTGCCCGCTATTCTTTTCTTATTGCTTACTGGTCTTTTACTTGGGCCATTTAGTGGTGTTTTAGACCCTGATGCATTGTTAGGTGATTTACTGTTTCCAGTTGTATCACTAAGTGTTGCCATCATTTTATTTGAAGGATCCTTAACTCTGCATTTCAGAGAGCTAAAAGGAATCGGAAAAGTTGTAAGAAACCTTTGCTCCATCGGCATGCTTACTACCTGTATTATTATTAGCCTCAGCGCCTATTGGTTGCTTGAACTTAATTGGCGTGTAGCTGCGGTATTAGGTGCAGTGCTAGTTGTAACAGGCCCTACTGTTATAGCACCGCTATTAAACTCAATGCGCCCAACACAAGACATTGACCGCATACTTCGATGGGAAGGTATTGTAATAGACCCGATCGGCGCATTATTCGCTGTATTAGTATTTGAAGCCGTAATGCTGGTAGGCCAAGGCGAAGTATTTAGCCACACTATTATTGCTTTAGTTAAAACCCTAGGTGTTGGATTAAGTATTGGTGTTGCTGCTGGTTGGTTAACAACACTATTAATGCGCCGCGAGTGGCTACCATTTGAATTACATAAGTTTGGTATATTGGCATTAGTACTCATTAGTTTTTCTGTATCAAACTATTTAAGCCATGAATCAGGCCTATTAGCAGTGACTGTATTTGGTATTTGGCTTGCTAACCAAGACGATTTAGAAATAGATTCTGTACTTGAGTTCAAAGAAGACTTGTCGATGATATTAATATCAACGCTGTTTATTTTACTTGCAGCACGCTTACAGCTCTCTGATTTAATGATGCTCGACAGCGATGTATTTATATTTTTAGCTATCGTGCTTTTTGTTGCTCGGCCACTGTGTATTGCTATTTCGACCTTTGGTACTGACTTACCAATGAAGTCTCGTTTGGTACTTGCCTGGATAGCTCCACGCGGTATAGTCGCCGCAGCCGTTGGGTCGGTATTTGCGCTTAGCATGATGGAGTCTGGTGTTGCGGATGCTGAAAAAATGGTACCTCTTATATTTACAGTAATTATAATTACCGTTGTACTACAGAGCTTAACCGCCATTCCTGTCGCCAAGCTATTAGGTGTACGCCAGCCATCGCCAAATACAATATTAATTATTGGTGCAAACCATGTATCGCGTGCAATCGGCCGAGGCTTACAAGAGCAAAACATTCCGGTTCACCTGTCAGATCCTGCATGGGAAAACTGCAGAATGGCACGTATGGATGGTTTAGCTTGTTATTATGGTAACCCGCAATCAGAGCATGCTGAACGCTACTTACCTCTAACAACGATTCGTAGTGTATTAGCATTATCGCCAAATCGTCATCATAATGCGTTAGGTGTTCAATACTTTTCGCATTTACTTAATGAGAAAAATGTATTTTCGCTACGCTCATCAACGTCGCATGCAAAAGCAAATAAAGACAGCGCAACGTTTTTATCTAGACAAATACTGTTTGGAGACGAAGGCTCGTATGCACGTTTAAGCAGTATTATAGCTAAAGGCGGTAAGGTTAGTTCAACACGTATCTCGGATGAGTTTAGCTGGGAACAATACTTAGAAATGAACCCTGAGGCTATCCCTTTATTTATTCTCAAAGGTGATAAAGACAGTGATGACGATACACCAATTAAGCTAAGACCGTTTACAATCAACATGGAAAAACCGCCGCAAGAAGGCGAACGCGTTGTTGCTTTACAGCCGCCTAAAATGTCAGTTTTAAAAGACCCGCAAACAAAGACTAAAGAAGACAGTTAAATACTTTTACAGTCTGTAAAAACTAAAAAACCCTAACTTAAAAAGTTAGGGTTTTGTTTTTAACAGCCATTAAATAGGAAGGCGAGCTCGAGCAACCACACTATCTGGCATTTTTTGCGCTAACTTAGTCAGCGCTCGCTCAATTTTTCTATGAGTCGCTTTATCTGCCACCATAGAATTAAATAGCCAACGATAGGCATCTTCAAAATCACGCGGGCTGCCATAACCATCATTAAATAATTTAACTAAACGTAGTTGTGCTTTTAAATTGCCTTGCGACGAGGCTTCACGCAAATAGGTAATTGCCATTGCTTTATCTTGCTGAACTAAGCGACCAGTGTCGTAGTATCGTCCCAATTGCTCTAGCGCTGCCGCTAAGCCTTGCTCAGCTGCTTTTCGCATGTAATACACACCTAACTCTACATTGCGATCAACGCACACGTTATAAGCCAGCATATCGCCGTATAAAAATTGATAAGACGGCAATGCCATTTTATTGGCTCGTGCTTCTATATCTTGCACCAACTGGCAATCATCTGCCTTTACGCGCGCTAAATGCGTATTTTTATTTATTAACGCAATTAGCTCTGATTCTGTATATAGCGGCACAGCAGCAGGGCTTTCTGTAGCTAAGCTGTTGGTTGCTATAAATAAAGACAGCGGTATTAACGAAAGCCTTAGTACGCAATTACGATTAAATAAACGCATGTTCACCACTTATATAAATAAACTTATTAAATAATATACAAAGATCGTTCCAAGGTGAATTTTAGACACAAAAAAAGCTGCACGAAGCAGCTTTTTTTAATCTAATGGTAATTACGCAAACGGATTGCGAAGCACCATAGTTTCTACACGGTCAGGACCTGTAGAAATAATATCAATTGGAACACCCGTAATTTCTTCAATACGTTTGATGTAGTCAATCGCAGCTTTTGGTAAACCGTCAAGACTAGTTACACCAACAGTGTTTTCTGACCAACCTGGCATTTCTTCGTATACTGGTGTTACTTTATCGTAACCTTCAGCCGCTAATGGTGTTACGTTAGTAACTGTGCCATCTTCAAGCTTGTAACCAGTACAGATTTTAAGTGTTTCTAAGCCATCTAAAACATCAAGCTTAGTTAAACAAAAACCTGAAATACTGTTGATTTGAACTGCACGGCGCATAGCCACTGCATCTAACCAACCAGTACGACGAAGTCGACCTGTTGTAGCGCCAAACTCATGGCCTTTATCACCTAGGTGCTTACCAACTGGATCTTGTTTATCAAGACCGTCGTAAAGCTCTGTAGGGAAAGGACCTGAACCAACACGTGTAGTGTACGCTTTAATAATACCTAAAACGTAATCAAGGTTTAATGGACCAAAACCTGCACCAGTCGCAACGCCACCAGCGGTAGTGTTTGAAGATGTTACATAAGGGTAAGTACCGTGATCTATATCAAGTAACGTACCTTGTGCACCTTCAAATAAAATGTTTTCGCCTGCTAAACGCGTTTGATCTAAAAGCTCAGTTACATCTACAACCATTGCTTTTAAGATATCAGCAACAGCCATTGCATCATCAAACGTTTTTTGGAAATCTACAGCATCTACTTTGTAGTAGTTAACTAAAGTGAAGTTGTGGTACTCAAGCACTTCTTTTAATTTAGCTGCAAATACTTCAGGATTAAATAAATCGCCTACGCGTAAACCACGACGTGCTACTTTATCTTCGTACGCAGGACCGATTCCACGGCCAGTTGTACCAATAGGCTTATCGCCACGAGCTGTTTCGCGGGCTACATCTAATGCAACATGGAAAGGCAAGATTAGCGGACATGCTTCACTTATTAAAAGACGCTCGCGTACTGGTACGCCGCGCTCTTCAAGCATGCCAATTTCTCTCATTAGCGCTTCTGGTGATAAAACTACACCATTACCAATCACACATTTAACATTGTCACGTAATACACCCGATGGAATAAGGTGTAGAACCGTCTTTTCACCTTCGATAACTAAAGTATGACCCGCATTGTGGCCACCTTGATAACGAACTACTAAAGATGCTTTGTCTGTAAGGAGATCAACTACCTTACCCTTTCCTTCGTCACCCCATTGGGTGCCTAATACAACAACGTTTTTACCCATCGTAAATTCACTTAGAGAAAATTAGGACGAGATTTTACCAGAAAACTAAAGTAAAGATCACCCCTGTTCAGCTTATTTTTTCTGCGGGCAATTGTTATATCCAAATATTGACCAATAACCACATAAATAACAGTGATTTAACGCACTAGTTTGTATTTAACAAAAAGCCCCGCAAATGCGAGGCTTTTTAACTTTTAAATAATTAACGTAAAGTCTATTGAGCTTTAGCGCCTTTCATATATTGGAAGAAGTCGCTATCTGGTGAAAGCACCATAACATCTTGCTTATCTTTAAAAGTCTTTTTGTAAGCTTCAAGTGAACGTACAAAACTAAAGAACTCAGGGTCTTTGTTATACGCATTAGCATAAATGCCTGCAGCATCAGCATCGCCTTGACCACGTACAGAACGTGCATTACGCTCAGCATCAGCAAGCATTACAGTTACTCGACGGTCAACTCCCGCACGAATAGTCTCTGCTTTTTCCTGACCTTCAGAACGGTGCTCTTTTGCAACCGCAGTACGCTCAGCGCGCATACGTTGGTAAATAGAGCTACTCACTTCTTGTGGTAAGTTGATTTGCTTAACACGTACGTCTAGTACTTCAATACCTAGCTCACGTGCACTTTCAGAAGCTTGTACTAACGCTTCTTCCATCAACTCGCTACGCTCACCTGATACAATTTCGCGAATTGTACGTGTACCAAAGTTTGTACGAAGACCATTGTTTACTTTTTGCTTAAGTAGCGTTTCAGCATATTGCTTATCGCCACGAGCACGTAAGTAAAAAGCACTAAAGTCATTAACTCGCCATTTTACAAACGAATCAACAATTAAGTCTTTTTTCTCGCTAGTAACAAAGCGATCTGGCGCACCATCTAGCGTTTGAATACGTGCATCAATACGACGTACTTGGCTAAAAAATGGTACTTTAAATTGTAGGCCTGGGCCATATACAATCGCTTTGTCGTCGCTATCTTTCTGTACTTTACTGAATAACATTACAATTGCTTTTTGCCCTTCAGGTACAACAAATACCGATGAGAAAGACATAACAATGGCAGCTAATAGTATTACTAAACTAAAGTTTTTCATTATGATTATCTCCCATCATTGAAGCGGTCGTTGTTAAAGCGGTCATTGCCACTATTAACAGAGCTATTGCGCGACGTATTAACTTTATTACGTAAGTCTTGAATATCACTTGAACTTGGAAGTGCAACTCGTGTTGCGGTTCCTTGCTTGTCCATGATTTTATCAAGAGGTAAATACATCATGTTATTGCCGCCTTTAACATCAACCAATATTTTAGAACTACTCCCTAACACTTCTTCCATTGCATCAATGTATAAGCGCTCACGAGTAACTTCTTTAGCTGCTTGATATTCAGGTAAAAGCTTTTCAAAGCGAGCTACCTCACCTTGTGCTTCCAATGTAATGCGCTCTTGATAACCTTCCGCTTCTTGAGTCATACGCGTTACTTGACCACGAGCACGCGGTTCAATTTCACGAGCATATGCTTCTGCTTCACGGATGAAACGTTCTTCATCTTCTTGTGCAGCAATTGCATCATCAAATGCATCTTTAACTTCAGTTGGTGGACGAGAGTCTTTAAAGTTCACGTCAGTAACAATTAAACCTAAGTTATATGGTTCGATAATCTTATTAAGCTCATCCCATGTATTTTGACGAACAACCTCACGGCCATTAGTTAATACTTGGTCCATTTTTGCATGGCCCACAACATAACGCAGGGCACTGTCTAGCGCTTCTTCTAAGCTACTATCAGCGTTAGTTACGCTAAATTCATAAAGGTATGGGTCAATAACACGGTATTGCACCTGAAACTCAACGCTCACGACGTTTTCGTCTTCAGTAAGCATAAAACCAGAAGCCGATAATGAACGAACAGCTTCAATATCTACTGGGATTACCGTTTCGATGAAAGTCATTTTCCAACGCAAACCAGGATCAGCAATTCGGTCATATTTACCAAATTGTAGAACCACACCACGCTCGGCTTCTTTAACCGTATAAATACCACTTAACGCCCATACAATAACGGCGATAATAAGTATGAATGAAATACCGGCTCCGCCAAGTCCACCGCCGCTACCATTGCCGGATTTTTTCCCGCCAAATAAGCCGCTGAACTTGTTACTAAACTTGCGGAACACCTCGTCTAAATCAGGTGGGCCTTGATCACGTCCGCCTTTATTATTCCACGGATCTTTGTCATTGCCATTATTACCCGGTTCATTCCAGGCCATAGCTATACTCCATTGTTATCTAAATAAATTAGGAAATTGTGTTAAATCTAACAAATCTACCGCGTTTCTCATACAAAAACCGACATTAAAACGTCAATTTTTAATTACGGTTGATAAAACCAGCAATTTCAGGACCAAATTCTTTAATTAAACGATTCCACTCAACCATTGGCATTCTAACATCTAACAGCCAATTACCTTGCTCATCAAATTGCTCTTCATGCACTGCATTTAAACTGAACAATGCAGCTCTTAAGCGACCATACAATGGCGTAAGAAATAATGTTTCGTTAAACATCTTCTTAGCTAGTAACTCACTGATAGCCTCGCTAAGTAATTCACACCCTTCACCAGTCTGAGCGCTAAGCCATACTCTTATAGGTTGACCTTCGTCATCTCGATCAATACGTGGGCTTACGTTATCCAGCGCATCAATTTTATTATAAATTAATAGCTGTGGTACTTCATCGGCCTCAATTTCTTTAAGCACCGATTGTACTTGTTCAATATTTTCTTGCAGACGTGAGTCTGCGGCATCAATTACATGTAACTGCAAATCAGCTTCGCGAGTTTCAGTAAGCGTTGCTTTAAAAGCAGCAACTAAGTCATGTGGTAGGTGACGAATAAAGCCCACTGTATCAGCTAAGATAACAGGGCCAACATCACCTAACTCAAGCTTACGTAGAGTCGGATCAAGCGTGGCAAACAACTGATCGGCCGCGTATACATCTGAATTTGTAATTCGATTAAATAATGTAGATTTACCCGCATTGGTATAACCAACTAATGAAACTGTAGGTATTTCGTTGCGAGTACGAGCTCGCCTACCTTGTTCACGTTGCACTGCAACTTTAGCTAAACGTGCACGAATATTTTGAATACGGGCACGAAGTAATCTTCTGTCAGTTTCAAGTTGAGTTTCACCAGGACCACGTAAACCAATCCCGCCTTTTTGACGTTCAAGGTGAGTCCAGCCTCGAATTAATCGAGTCGACATATGGCGAAGTTGAGCCAATTCAACTTGCAGCTTACCCTCGTGGGTACGTGCGCGTTGGGCAAAAATATCAAGAATTAGCGTCGTTCTATCAAGCACACGACATTGACAAACGCGCTCTAAATTACGCTCTTGTGATGGCCTGAGTTGATGATTAAAAATTACGACATCTGCTTTGTGGATTTTGACAATCTCAGCTATTTCTTCTGCTTTACCGGTACCGACGAATAGTTTCGGATGTGGTGCTTGACGGCTGCCTTGCACAACCGCCAAACTACTAACACCAGCAGAAGATACCAACATTTCTAATTCGTGAAGATCTTCACGATCTCCTTCTTTAGGCAAGTCGATATGAACTAAAATTGCCTGTTCGCCGGATTCATAGCGGTCAAACAAACATTATGCTCCTAATTAAAAGTTTCCAGCTTCTGCCTCTTCAGTGTCTTCACTCCCTTGAACTGCTTGGAAGTTAACTGCGCGAGCAGGGACAACTGTAGAAATTGCATGCTTATAAACCATTTGATTTACGGTGTTCTCTAGTAAAATAACAAATTGGTCAAATGACTGAATTTTGCCTTGTAATTTTATGCCATTTACCAAAAAGATTGATACAGGAATGCGCTCACGTCGTAGTGCATTCAAAAATGGGTCTTGTAACGATTGGCCTTTTGCCATGTTATTGTTCCTTCGTTCTAGGTGTTATTATAATTAAGTGGCTGAACTTATTTGATAAAAAACAATATTCAACTACTACTAGCTTAGCGAACTTACTACACGATGCAAGTTTTCTTCGTCGCCTGTTGTTAACCAAGTAACATCAGGCCAACTACGAAGCCACGTTAACTGCCGTTTTGCCAGCTGACGTGTTGCCGCGATGCCACGAAAAACCATTTCATCATGGTTTGTTTCACCCGCAAGGTAATCCCACATTTGTCTATAACCAACACAACGAATAGAAGGCATATTGGGGTGTAAATCCTCACGTAGATATAGGGTCGAAACTTCATTTTCAAACCCCTGATCAATCATTATTTTAAACCTATCTTCAATTCGGCGGTGTAATTCACTGCGTTCTTGCGGTGCAATTGCAAATTGATGAAAAGTATAAGGTAAAGCCGGCTGTTTTTGCATTTGCAACTCAGTCATGGTCTTACCAGTTAACCTGTAAACCTCTAAAGCTCGATTAATTCTTTGTGAATCATTTTCACTTATTTTTTCGGCTGCTTTTGGGTCAACTTTAACTAATTCTTTATATAAATGAGGCCAGCCAAATTCTTTAGCTTGCGCTTCTAGCTCTGCTCTTATCTCTGTATCTGCTTCAGGTAAAGGCGATAAACCATCAATTAAAGATTTGAAGTACAGCATTGTACCTCCAACCAATACAGGTACTTTACCTTGTCTGTGAAATTCGTCAATTTTTTGCACTGCATCGCGCCTAAAATCTGCAACTGAATACGTTTCACTCGGGTCAAGTAGATCAATTAAATGATGCGGAGCTTTGGCTAATTCTTCGGCATCAGGTTTTGCTGTACCAATGTCCATACCTTTATACACTAGCGCTGAATCTACGCTGATTATTTCTGTATTTAAATGCTCGCACAGCGAGATTGCCAATGCTGTTTTACCTGCTGCAGTTGGACCCATTAAAAATATAACTGGTAAATTACTCAACACTGATACCTTAATCTAATTGCGTTAAATAGTGATTTAGCTCTATTTTAACTGCTTTTTTACGCAAGCGTTCAATAGTTTGTGGATTATTTTGTAAGCGCATTTGTTGCGCTAAAAATACATTGCTTAAATAAAATCGGGTCGGCACGCATTTCATTTGCCATTCTAACCAATTCTCTATATTTTCTAGTTTTGCTTTACACGCATCAAGTAGCTCACCTACCGCTGCACTTACGTCAAGTAAATATAAACACGCTGGCAATTTTTTAACCATTACAAATTGTTTTTCTATTACAAGTTCAAAACCAAGTAAGGTAAACCACGATTGCTGGGATTCTATAAGTAAGCAATCTTCTTTTTCTAAGTTTACTCGCACTGGTAACAAAAGGGCTTTCCCTTCTAAACTTCCGAACTCTTTAATTTGATTATGCCAATCATCAACTAATGCATATTTAAAATGTGAGCAATACAATTGCTGCTCTTCACTAAAGACACACACTCCTTCACTAACACTTATAATAGAAACAGCTTTTAAGACATTATCCACAGATATGGACTGGTGTGGTGCAGCAGATATATTGGCTGCATTATCAAAATGCGCGGCGTGTTGCTCACTCACTCCTTGATAAAACGCATTTACGTCATGATGGCTCGTACTTGGTGCAGCACGGTATGCACCGCCAACACTTCTAGTACCTGAGGACGAACTTGAGCTACCAGCACTTCCAGAGGAAGAGGGCTGTAATTGCGATTTAGGGTAATCAAACACTCCTTCGCTTTCTATATTATTAGCACTGCTATGAGACGACTCAATGAACGCTGGCGTGAGTTCTGCTGCTGTGCTCGCTGATTCGTTAGTGAATTCGCCTTGCAATGGCACCACTACCTGCTTAATAGCTTGCAATATAAAATCATGAATTAACCGCCCTTGATGAAAACGCACTTCATGCTTAGCAGGGTGAACATTTACATCAACCTGCCGAGGGTCAATATCAATATAAATGACAAAACCGGGTAATTCTTGTGTTCCACTTACTTCTTCAAATGCCTGGCGTATAGCATGCAAAATAAGCTTATCGCGCATCATGCGATTATTCACATAAGTGTACTGAGTCGTATTAGCTGAGCCTACAGGTAGCACCCAACCATGCAACTGTAAACCGCCTTCTCCTGATTGAATATGCAAACCTTGCTCGGCAAAGGCCTTGCCTGCAACTTGTGCTACGCGTGTTATAGCCTGAGAGGGATCAGTTTTGGCACGATACTGCCTTACTACTTTTTCGTTGTGAGTTAGTGTAATAGAGACATCAAAGCGACTAAGCACAATACGCTTTATCAACTCATCAATATGGCTAAATTCAGTTTTTTCGGTGCGTAAAAATTTACGACGTGCTGGAGTATTAAAAAATAAATCTTTTACTTCAATGGTTGTGCCATCGGGATGCGCTACAGGTTTTACTTGAACGGCCATGTCGCGGCCTTCTGCAAAAGCTTGCCAAGCCGCTTCTTGCTCTTTTGGTTTTGAGCTCAGCGTTAAACGCGACACAGAACTAATTGACGCAAGTGCTTCCCCTCTAAAGCCAAGTGAGCAAATGTTTTCAAGGTCATCAAGTGATTTTAATTTACTTGTCGCGTGGCGAGAAAGTGCGAGCGTTAGCTCATCTTTACTTATCCCTGCGCCATTATCACGAATACGAATAAGTTTGTGGCCGCCGCGCTCAATATCAATTTGAATACGCGTTGCGCCAGCATCTAAGCTATTTTCAACAAGCTCTTTTACTACCGACGCTGGGCGCTCAACCACTTCGCCTGCGGCAATTTGGTTGGCTAAACGCGCGGGTAATATTTCAATATTCATGAGACTTCCTAGCAAACATTGCGCTAATAATAATGACTAACTTTGAGGTATATCGAGCTCTTGCCCAATAAATAAGGTATTAGAACTAAGCTTATTAACTTGTTTTAATTTATTGACTGTAACGCCATAGCGACTCGCTAACATACTTAAAGATTCACCGGGGCGTACTTTATGCTTTGTTGGATATTGCGACTTTAATTTAGCAAATAAAGAATCATCCGGCGGATTTTTCAAATAATAATTTTTAATTGAAGTAAATATAGCTTTAGCTAAACGCTCTTGATGATTAGAGCTTTTAAGTAGCTTTTCTTCTCGCGGGTTAGATATAAACCCTGTTTCTACCAAAATAGATGGAATATCTGGTGATTTTAGTACTGCAAGGCTTGCATGCTGGGGATCTTTTTTATGCAGTTTGGCAACCTTACGAAGCTCTTTAACCACTTCGTCAGCTACATTTAAGCCAGTTTTCATTGAGTGGTCCATCGACATATCAAGCAACGCTTGTGCTAGATATTTTTCATTGGCGGCATCTTTCATTACATCAGCAGCGCCACCTAAAAGCTCGGAGTGCTTTTCTTTATCTTCTATCCATTTACCTATTTCTGAATTAGCACGTCTTAATGATAAAACCCACACAGAGGCACCATTTGGCCCAGGGCTTGTAAATGCATCAGCATGAATAGAAACAAAAAAATCTGCCTTTTTTTCACGGGCTCGATTAGTACGGGTATTTAATTTTACAAAATAGTCACCGCTTCGTACCATGCGCGAAATCATGCCACGTTCGCCATCAATCATGCGCTCTAAACGTTTCGCAATTTGCAGTGTAACTGTTTTTTCGTAGGTGCCTGATGGCCCAATTGAACCAGGATCTTCGCCGCCATGCCCCGCATCAATTGCAATAACAATGTCGCGTTCTTGGCTTAGTTGACGGTTTTTAGCGGCTGTTTGAGCAGGAGAAACAACTGTAGTAGCTTGGCTTTTATTGTATAAATCAACAACGAGTCTATTTTTATAAGGGCCTGTAGGTGCGAGGGCAAATACCACTGGCTTTATTGGCGCACTTAATTCAAATACTAAACGTACGCTTTGTTTATTTTTAGGTTTTGAGTAACGTAATTTGCTTACTATTTGATGTTTCGGGGGCACACCTGGCAATGTTTTTAACTCGCTAGTATTTTCTAAATCAATCACTAGGCGGCTAGGGTTTTTAAGCATGAAATAGCTAAAGTCGGGCTTATCATTTAAATCAAATACCACGCGCGTACTATCTGGAGACGGCCATACACGCACACTATTGATTGTGTTTTTAGCCCATAGCGGCAAGCTTATGGTGATAACCATAAGATAAATAAAAAGTTTAACTACACCTCGGCTCATTGGATAATTACTGCCTTAACTATATTATTATTGATTATTTAGTTTTTCGACAATTGCTATACCGCGCTCACTCGCACTATTTATAACAATTTTACGTTCGTTACCCACATAGCTTAGAGTAATATCTAAATCAGGCACAGGAATAAATTCACCACCCTTTTCAGGCCATTCAACAACACAAATTGCGTCTGCTGAGAAATAATCGCGTATTCCCATGTATTCGAGTTCTTCAGGATCACCTAAGCGGTATAAGTCAAAATGATAAACATTTGCACGCTCAAGCTCATAAGGTTCTACTAGTGTATAGGTCGGGCTTTTAACCTTACCTGTATGGCCAAAGCCTTGCACTACACCTCGTGTAAACGTTGTTTTACCAGCACCTAAATCACCATGTAAATAAATAACCGCACCTTGCTCTATAATATCAGCAACGCGATTACCCATTGTAACCGTGGCAATCTCATCAGTTAAATGAAATTCAAAACTACGCGTCATTATTACCTCAAAAATTCATTCAAAAGCGCATATTTGCTAATCATACCAGAATATTCATTTAAGGCGATAAATTGAGGTTTTAGACATAAAAAAACCAGACAAGCGAATGATTAAGTTATATTTGAATATCTATTTTCGATACCTTAAAACTGTAACATTGAAATAAAGTAAGAGAAAAGTAACGCTACGGCTTATATGCCTATAGCAAGTATTAAAGTTACTGAGATATGTAAGCTTATAATCAAACTTTTATGATTCAGCCACTAGTTCTGATACTAAAAAATATATAGCAACAACGGAGTTGATGACACAAACCAGAAAACTACCCTGCATGCTTTTGTATTTCTGATAAAAAGATAATACCAATTCGCTTAATTAAGTGATCTATTTTGAGGCTGGAAAAACGTGTTGATAGCTAGGCAGAAATTCGCTATTTAGTTGTTCTAAATGAGCATTTTTTAAAGCAGGTAGCGACACGTTTAGCCCCACAAAATGATTAAGTATTATTGCGGATTGGTATAAGTCCTAAATGTGTAAACACGTTTCAAGACAAGGCAGTTCCAGAAAACAAAAAGCCCCGGCTAATGCCAGGGCTTTTTTACAAAACTAACTTAATTAAAAATTAAGCTTGTTTTGGACTAGAAATAACGTCTACTAAAGTCCAAGATTTATTCTTAGAAATTGGTGCGCATTCACGGATAGTAACTACGTCACCCGCTTTTGCTGTGTTATTTTCGTCATGTACGTGTAACTTAGTCGTACGTTTAATGAATTTCCCATAGATTGGGTGCTTCACATAACGTGCGATAGCGATAGTGAAAGATTTTTCCATCTTGTCGCTGATTACACGGCCTTGAAGAGTACGAATTTTATCGCTCATTATTGACCTGCCTTCTGGTTAATAACTGTTTTTACACGCGCGATATCGCGGCGTACTGTTCTTAGCGTGTGTGTCTGAGCTAACTGACCAGTGCTAGCTTGCATGCGCATATTAAATTGCTCACGAAGTAGTCCTAGAAGTTCAGCATTAAGCTCTTCTACGCTTTTATCTTTTAGTTCGCTAGCTTTCATCACATTACCGTCCGAGTTACGAAAGTTGTTTTGAATGGCAGTTTACGAGCAGCAAGGTCAAACGCTTCACGAGCAAGCTCTTCTGAAACACCTTCCATTTCGTAAAGTACTTTACCAGGCTGAATTTCAGCAACCCAATATTCAACAGAACCTTTACCTTTACCCATACGAACTTCAAGAGGTTTTTCTGTAATCGGTTTGTCAGGGAAGACACGAATCCAGATTTTACCTTGACGTTTCACGTGACGCGTCATAGCACGACGAGCTGCTTCGATTTGACGAGCAGTCATACGGCCACGGCCAGTTGCTTTCAATCCGAAAGTACCGAAGCTTACTTTGTTACCGTTTTGCGCTAAACCGCGGTTGCGGCCTTTGTGCATTTTACGGAATTTTGTACGTTTTGGCTGTAACATTACTCGCTACCTCTACTTAGCACTTTTCTTGGCTTTCTTTGGTGCGCGTTTAGCTGGCTTCTCTTGCTCTTGTACTAGTGGTAAACCACCAATAACTTCGCCTTTGAAGATCCAAACTTTAACACCAATGATACCATAAGTGGTTAAGGCTTCAGAAGTTGCGTAATCGATATCAGCACGAAGAGTATGTAGAGGTACACGACCTTCACGATACCATTCTGAACGTGCGATTTCAGCGCCGCCAAGACGACCGCTAACTTCAACTTTAATCCCTTTAGAACCGATGCGCATTGCATTTTGTACCGAACGCTTCATAGCGCGACGGAACATAACACGACGTTCTAGTTGAGAGGCAATGCCGTCTGCTACTAGTTGTGCATCTAGTTCTGGTTTACGTACTTCAGAGATATTAATCTGAGCAGGTACACCAGCGATTTTAGTTACCGCTTGACGTAATTTTTCTACGTCTTCGCCTTTTTTACCGATAACAACACCCGGACGAGCCGTGTGAATTGTTACTCGGATTGATTTTGCTGGACGCTCAATAACGATTTTAGACACAGAAGCCGTTTTTAATTCCTTAGTAAGGAATGTACGAACTTTGTGATCGCCAAAAAGCTGTGCAGAGAAATCTTTTGAACTCGCGTACCAGGTAGAAACCCAAGGTTTAGATATACCTAGGCGAATACCAGTAGGATGAACTTTTTGTCCCATTACTTATACTCCTAGCTATCTGAAACCATAACAGTGATATGGCTTGTACGCTTAAGGATGCGATCTGCGCGTCCTTTAGCACGAGGCATAATACGTTTCATTGTAGGACCATCGTCCACAAAGATCGTTGTTATACGAAGCTCATCAATGTCAGCACCTTCGTTATGCTCTGCGTTAGCAATAGCAGACTCAAGTACTTTCTTAACTAATACAGCCGCTTTCTTAGGGCTGTACGCCAGGATTTCTAGTGCGCGATCTACAGGTAACCCGCGGATCTGATCTGCAACTAGACGTGCTTTTTGCGCCGAACCAGAGGCGAATTTATGTTTAGCTAATGCTTGCATTTATCTTCCCCTCTTATCGTTTCTTCGCTTTCTTATCCGCAGCATGGCCACGGTAAGTGCGAGTTGGTGCAAATTCACCTAGTTTGTGACCGATCATTTCGTCAGAAACGAAAACTGGTACGTGCTGGCGACCATTATGGACAGCAATGGTCAATCCGATCATGTTAGGTATGATCATTGAACGACGGCTCCAAGTTTTAATTGGCTTTTTCTCACCGCTTTCCAAAGCTTTCTCTACCTTCTTCAGCAAGTGTAGGTCTATAAAAGGACCCTTCTTGAGAGAGCGTGGCATGGCTATTCCTCAATATTACTTAGTACGACGACGTACTATAAATTTATCCGTACGCTTGTTCTTACGCGTCTTCGCACCTTTAGTCGGCTTACCCCATGGAGACACAGGATGACGACCACCAGATGTACGACCTTCACCACCACCGTGTGGGTGATCTACCGGGTTCATGGCAACACCACGAACTGTCGGACGAATACCACGCCAGCGATTTGCACCTGCTTTACCAAGTGAACGAAGCATATGCTCAGCATTGCCTACTTCACCTAGAGTCGCACGACAATCAGATTCAACTTTACGAACTTCGCCTGAACGAAGACGTAATGTTACATACTGACCATCACGAGCAAGGATTTGAACGTATGCACCAGCAGAACGTGCGATTTGAGCACCTTTACCTGGTTTTAATTCTACGTTGTGAACAGTCGAACCTACAGGCATATTACGCATTGGTAATGCATTACCAGGTTTGATTGGTGCATCAACACCAGACTGGATTGCATCGCCAGCTTTTAAGCCTTTTGGTGCGATAATGTAACGACGCTCACCGTCTGCATATAATACAAGAGCGATGTTTGCGCTACGATTTGGATCGTATTCTAAACGTTCAACAGTGGCTGGAATGCCATCTTTAGTACGTTTAAAATCGATTAAACGGTAATGTTGTTTATGACCACCACCGATATGACGAACCGTAATACGACCATTGTTATTACGACCACCTGATTTAGAGTTTTTCTCTAAAAGTGGTGCGTATGGCTTACCCTTATGTAGATCAGAGTTAACCACTTTAACTAGGTGACGACGGCCCGCAGAAGTAGGCTTACACTTTTGAAGTGCCATAATTCTATCCCCTTATTACTCGGCGCCGCCGACAAAGTCTAGCTCGCTGCCTTCTTTAAGAGTAACGTAAGCTTTTTTCCAGTCGCTACGACGACCGAAACGTGCGCCAGTACGTTTTGTTTTACCCTTAACGTTAAGTGTGCGAACACCCGTTACTTCTACTTCAAAAAGCTTCTCAACTGCTACTTTAATTTCAGCTTTAGTTGCGTCATTTACTACTTTAAAAACAATAGTATTGTTTTCTTCAGCAGCAATTGTGCTTTTTTCAGAGATATGTGGAGCAAGGATCACTTTTAAAAGACGTTCTTCGCGAATCATGCTAGCGCCTCCTCAAGTTGCTTAACAGCAGCGGCTGTAATAAGTACCTTATCGAAAGCAATTAAGCTTACAGGATCGATACCAGCTACATCACGTGTGTCAACCTTATAAAGGTTACGTGCCGATAAGAAAAGATTTTCATCTACTTCTTCAGTCACGATAAGAACATCTTTAAGCTCAAGTTCTTTAAGCTTAGCAACTAGTTCTTTAGTTTTTGGTGCTGCTAGAGCAAAACTTTCAACAACGATTAAACGCTCTTGACGAACTAATTCAGATAAGATGCTTTTAATCGCACCACGGTACATTTTACGGTTTACTTTTTGGCTGTGGTCTTGTGGTTTAGCTGCAAAGCTAACGCCACCTGAACGCCAAATTGGGCTACGGATTGTACCGGCACGTGCACGGCCAGTACCTTTTTGAGCCCATGGTTTTTTACCACCACCGCTTACTTCAGAACGTGTCTTCTGAGCACGAGTACCTTGACGAGCACCTGCTGCGTATGCAACAACTACTTGGTGTACTAATGCTTCGTTAAACTCACGTCCAAAAGTAGCTTCAGAAACTTCAAGACCGCCAGAAGCGTCTTTAATTGCTAATTCCATCACTAAATCTCCAGGACTTATGCTTTAACAGCTGGTTTAACGATAACGTCACCGCCAATAGCTCCAGGTACTGCACCCTTAACTAAAAGCAAATTACGCTCAGCGTCAACGCGAACTAGTTCTAAGTTTTGAGTCGTTACACGCTCAGAACCCATATGACCGGCCATTTTCTTACCTTTAAACACCTTACCAGGTGATTGGTTTTGACCGATTGAACCAGGAGCACGGTGAGATAGAGAGTTACCATGTGTAGCGTCTTGCATGCTGAAATTCCAGCGCTTAACACCACCTTGGAAACCTTTACCTTTAGAAGTACCGGTTACGTCAACCTTGTTGATTTCGTTGAATAATTCAACAGTAAGCTCAGCGCCTACTTCAAAATCGCCTTCACCACCGTTAAGGCGGAATTCCCACAGACCGCGACCCGCTTCAACACCAGCTTTAGCGAAATGACCCGCTTTAGCTTTGTTTACACGACTTGCTTTTTTAGTGCCTGCGGTTACTTGAAGCGCGTTATAACCGTCTGTTGCGTCAGATTTGATCTGAGCAATGCGGTTAGGTGTCGCTTCAATAACTGTCACAGGGATAGATACACCATCTTCAGTGAAGATTCGTGTCATACCCACTTTACGACCGACTAGACCTAATGCCATTTTCCTAAAACCTCTCTAATCTTTCGATTAACCCAGGCTGATTTGAACATCAACACCAGCAGCAAGATCTAAACGCATAAGCGCGTCTACAGTCTTGTCAGTTGGTTCTACGATGTCTATCAGACGTTTATGGGTGCGGATCTCGTACTGATCACGCGCATCTTTATTAACGTGCGGTGAAGTTAGTACAGTAAAACGTTCAAAGCGTGTAGGTAGTGGGATTGGACCACGTACTTGTGCGCCAGTGCGTTTCGCAGTTTCCACGATTTCTGCCGTTGATTGGTCAATCAAACGGTGGTCAAAAGCTTTTAGGCGAATACGAATGCGTTGATTTGACATTCTTAACCTCAATATAAAGAGCATATAAAAGAGCATAAAAAAACGACCGAAACAATCTTAAAACTTAAGATGTCGGCTGTTTGATTATATCTACGTTGAGTTCCAAATCGGAACTCCTGTTTATTAGCTTGAAATCCAAGCTTAATTTATCCTTTCTAATTCCCAGAGGAATTTTGAAAGCCTGCGTATTATAGAGGTATTGGTGATAAATGCAACAACTATTTAGAAACAATGTAATGAACACTAATTTGATTAAATATGCGTCCATACATGTTCAATCGCTATACTTGAACTAATGCTTTTGATGCTAGTCAACAAACAACTAAACATCTTAATTGCGCAAACTAAGGGATTTTTAGATATTATGGTATCCTGTTGCGCTAATTTTGCCCTTAATACTCTCAATATGGTGAGTCGATGCGTATTTTTAATTATTGTTTAAATGTTATGTCTGCTGGATTTAGCCGCTTATTTGTGAAAAGCAAAGTGCTACCAGAAAATCCTATTAAACAGTATGAGCTAAACCCTGAGTACCCTACATTTTATATAGTGCGTTTAAATTCACGTTTTGATTTAGCCGCGCTGGCGCATGTTTGTAAAAAGAATGGCCTACCTAGCCCAACAGAAGAGCAAGTGCTAGGGACTCAAAATTTAGACCGTTTTATTGGTATTAAAAATCCTCCACCGTTATTTGGTGATGAAGCAAAACCAACCAATGCTTTAGCCCAAGGCAAGCAAATTATTGAGTACTTAATAAAAAGCGGTCAGCAAAACGTACAAGTGGTGCCTGTTACTATTTTATGGGGGCGCGATCCAGGTAAAGAAAAGCCAGGACTACGTACTTTAATTACACACTCTCTTACTCCAAGCTGGTTTAGAAAGTTTTTTGTGGTGTTATTTTCAGGGCGCGATAACTTTATTCGCTTTAGCCAACCACTCGACTTATCACTTTTAGTCAATGAAAAAGCCGATGTAAGTGAGTTACCTCATAAATTATTACGCGTAGCGCGTGTTCACTTTAAGCGCCAAAAGCTAGCTGCTACAGGCCCTAAAATGCCATCTCGTGAGCAATTGTTTAATTCATTATTAGCGTCACCTACTATAAAAAAAGCAATTCAAGATGAAGCTAACGCTAAAAACATTAGCCAAACAGAAGCTCGTCAAAATGCACTTAAGCTACTTGATGAAATAGCCGCTAATTACTCTGAAGCAATGATACGTGTGGCCGAAAGGTTTTTAACTTGGTTATGGAATAAGCTTTATAATGGTATTGATATTAAACACGCCGAACAAATTCATGAACTAACAGATAAAGGCCATGAAATAATTTATATGCCTTGTCATCGCAGCCATATGGATTACTTACTGCTTACTTACTCTATTTATCATTTAGGTTTAGTACCTCCGCATATAGCTGCAGGTATAAATCTTAACTTTTTCCCTGCCGGAGGCATATTTAGACGCTCTGGTGCGTTTTTTATTCGTCGCTCGTTTGCAGGTAATAAACTTTATTCTGCCATATTCAAAGAGTATTTAAGCCAACTGTTTATTAAAGGTTACTCTGTTAAGTTTTACACGGAGGGCGGTCGAAGCCGAACTGGACGCTTACTGCCGCCTAAAACGGGCATGCTATCTATGACATTACAAGCAATGCTACGCGGAATAGACAGACCAATATCTATTGTACCTGTGTACATTGGCTACGAGCACGTCATGGAAATTAACACCTACCTTAAAGAGCTGGATGGTAAAGATAAAAAAGGCGAATCTATATTTGGTATTTTTAAGGCAATCAAAAACCTTAAAAACTACGGTCGTGGTAATTTAAACTTTGGCGATCCAATCTCTATTAACCAATACTTAAACGATAACCAACCTGATTGGCGTGATTCAATACACCCAACTGACGTGCAAAAGCCACAATGGTTAGCACCACAAGTAACTAAACTTGCCGACCAAGTAATGGTTAAAATTAATAACGCAGCGGCGCTTAATGCGGTTAACTTACTAGCGATGATATTGCTGGTTAATGATAAGCAAGCATTGAGTAAACCAAAGCTATTAGCTCAGCTTGATTTTTATCTGCGCTTACAGCGTGATGCAAGCTACAGTAACAAAGTAACTACACCAGACGAAACTCCAGAGCAATTACTAACGCATGCATTAAAGCTTAATAAGTTTGAAGTTATCAGTGATGAGTTTGGCGAAATTATTACGATTAGCGATAAAGAAAAAGTACTGTTTAATTACTACCGAAACAATATTTTGCACTTGTTTGCAGTACCAAGCTTAATTGCACTACATCTATTTAAACAACACAGCACTACGATTGCTCAATGCCAACAACTTGTAAAAACATTTTATCCGCTATTTGCTAAAGAATGGTATTTACAGCCTCTTGATGAAAACTACATAACGCGTATTTTAGCTAACTTTGCTGATCAAAATTTAATTGAGTTTGATGGCGATAACATTCATATAACGAACAGTAATGACTGCCTAGCTAAGCTTGAAATGCTTGGACGAGCACTTAGCTTTACTCTACAACGTTACGCTATTGTAATTGGTTTTATTCAAACAAGTGATGGCATTGAAAAAGCAGAACTTGAAAGAGAAAGCCAAGTACTCGCACAACGTTTAGGTACACTGCACGGCATAAAAACACCTGAGTTTTTTGACAAAAAAGTACTTGTTAGTTTTATCGAAAACTTACGTGGTGAGTCATTAATAACAGAGGGTGATAAGGGCTTAGTAGGTAGCACACAACTATGTGAAACCTACGCACACCTTAAAACATTACTGCCAGCACGCGTCTGGCAGTCAATCAGCGATATAGTTCAAGATCAGTGTAACTAGCAATGCATTTACAGAAGGGGTTAGCGTTGACGCATAACCCCTTCTTGCATTGTTGAGGCAACCAAGTTGCCTTGGCGATCAAAAAACTGCCCCCGTACCAAACCACACCCATTACTCGCACTTGGACTATCAATTGAATACAAAATCCAATCATCCATTCTAAATGGACGATGAAACCACATTGCATGATCAATAGTAGCTACTTGCATATTTGGCTGCATAAACGATACACCATGAGGTTGCAATGCAGTTGGTAAAAACTCAAAATCAGACGCATACGCTAATAAGTAATTATGGATACGCTGATCGTCCGGCATTTCACCATTAGCTTTAAACCAAATATGCTTTACCGGCTCCATAACTTCTGGTTTAAACGGGTTATGAAAAGTAACCGGTCGCATTTCAATTGGCATTTCACGGGTAAACTTATTACGGATAACCTCTGGGATATGCGAAGCGTTATCTTGGTAAAACTCAAGCGATGAACGTAATTCTTCAGGTGCGGGAACATCAGGCATTGTCGCTTGATGCGATAACCCACTCTCTTCACCTTGGAATGACGCGGTCATATAAAAAATAGGTTTACCGTACTGAATTGCTTTGACTCGGCGCGTACTAAAGCTCTTTCCATCACGAATAGTTTCAACGTCATAAACAATGGGTTTAGCCGGATCGCCTGGGCGTAAAAAGTAAGAATGTAATGAATGAACTATTCGCCCTTCAGGTAGAGTTTCTTTGGCAGCAGAAAGCGCCTGCCCCATTACTTGACCACCAAATACAGCACCAAAGCCTAAATCTTGGCTTTGTCCTCGATATAAACCTTGCTCAATTTCTTCAAGTGTTAACAACGACAATAAATCATCTAATACTTGGCTCATTATTTCTTCCTCATTACCCTAGTGTCCAAATGATACTATACAATAGTGGGAAGTAAATATTTGTTAGGAATACTGTTATGGCTTACTGGCTATTTAAAACTGAACCCGATGCGTTTTCATTAGATGACTTAAAAAACGCACCAAAACAAACGACTCTTTGGGAAGGTGTGCGTAATTACCAAGCACGAAATTTTATGCGTGACGACGTCAAAGTCGGTGATTCAGTCATGATTTATCATTCAAGCTGCAAACACGTGGGCGTAGCCGGCATTGCCGAGGTTACCAAAGAAGCCTACCCAGACCCCACTCAATTTGATTTAAGCAGCGACTATTACGATGCAAAAGCCACCAGCGATAAACCACGTTGGGTGGTTGTTGAAGTTACTTATCAAAGCCATTTAAAAAAATTAATTAGCCTTAAAGATATTAAAGCCAATGACAATATTACTGAAATCGCACTTAAAAAGGGCGGACGTCTATCAATAATGCCTGTTACTAAAAATGACTGGGATGAAATAATCAAAATGGCGCAGTAATACCCTATCGGTTTGACCTAATTTCATTGAGTTTGATATGATCTATATTGACTTATAGCTGGAGGATTAATGAAATTACTGTATTGGTTAGATGAATGGTTAACTCTCCCGCACAATGAGCAACAAACTCGATTACCCATGACGGGTAGTGATTTACTCGGCGATGTATTTGTTAAGTATGATTTTGTTGACGTTAATAAACCCCTGCTTTTTACCTTTTCCCCTGCTGGCACTAACGTGCAAGAGCAAGATCTTCACCCTGATTTTGCACCATGGGGTTATCACTTAGCTCAAAAACAAAACGTAAACGTAATCGCTTTTCAGCATTTAGGTAAAAGTAATTGGTTTCGTAATCGTAATTTAATATTTTTTCTCGAGCAATTATCAACATTAATCACGCCATTTGACTGTCGACTTGGCTATGGTTTAAGTCGTGGCGGATTTGCTGTTGGCGCTTTTGCTAAACTATTAAAGCTAAATCAGGTGTTGTTCTTCCATCCGGTAAGTACTAAAAATAAAGAATTAGTACCGTGGGATGACCGCTCTAGTACCGATATAGCTCAGCAGTTTGATTGGCAGCAAGATTATCACGATCTAGATTTAGGAGATGCCCAAGGCTATATTATTTACGATCCTACTAATCGTATAGACCGAATGCACGCTAAGCGCTATAAGCAGTTAACTCACTTACGAGTATTTGGTATGGGACATGGCACACATGCCACATATTTGAATAAGTTTGGATTTTATAAGCAAGTAGCCGTCGATTTTATCCAGCATCAGCAAATTGATATTGCGCAATTTCGTATGCAAACTAAAACCTTACGTTTTAAAGAGGATTATTACAAAAGCCTTAATAAAGCGAATGTAAACTCAGCTCACCGTCAAACACTATTAAGCAAAGCTCATAATATTTTGATTGATGAAAAAGAAGTTCACGTACAGGAACATCAGGCAAAAATTGATATTCAGCCATTAATAGATGTTGCCCTTAAACATCAAGATGAGCATCCTAATGATGCCATTCAGTTATTAGAAGTTGCTCAACAACTTGTACCTGACGATCCTTTAATTGAGCATAAAATTAAGCAACTAGAAGAGTAGTTACGCCAGTAAAAGCAGCTGTAAAGGCCAACTACTCTATTTGGCCTTTTTCTTTTTGTGCCCATACTTGGGCACAATGGCAAAGTACATCATTAACCCTAACCAAGAAAATATAATTATTCCCATTAGCCAGCCATTCTTTTCATGACCCTGTGTACGCTTACTGTTGAGTACAATAACGACAGGTAATATATAAGCACTTAAAACAACAATTAAAAATACAACTTCATTCATTATTTTTCTAGGCTCGACCAGTCTACTTCACTACTTAATACTCGATCTACCGATATATAGTGCAGAATATCGCCTTCACTTACTTTGTAATCTAATGGTGGATTTAAATCCATATTTTGTGCACTTAAATTATGAGCAACACCCAACAGTATTGCATCATGCTCAAGCTTAAAATGATGAAACAAAGTACCAAATTCCATATCTTTGCAGCCGCCTGGTATTTTCAAACTAAATTGTGTATCGCCGTGCAAAGTAGATAGCAGCTCCTCTTGCACACGGCTCGAACCTGGATCTTGCATTGAGCGTACGAGTATCTCAGCTGATTTTGCACTACTACACTCTACATTTTGGCAATGCTCTAACATCATCTCAACTTTGGTTTCATCCAAAAAGTGAGCACTTATATGACAATCATCTTTTACTAAGCGACTTATGCGCAGGGCTGTTGTAAATGTCTGATCGTCATCTTGACCATCAATAATCACCTTATCAGCACTACGAATAGCTACCCGCTCTAGCTCAGCTAAATTAGTAAAGCTCGTTAAACGTGCAAAATCAACGCTTTCGTTAGCTAAAAAAGGATGATCCATTTGCTCTGTTACCGCGAGTAAAATACGACGGTCAGTACGTTTCGTATCTGCCAAAATGTAATCAATCATCTTTTTTGTACGAGTGTCGTGCCAACCAAAAATAATAATATGGTGGTTACTGTGGGCAAAGTTTTTATCACCAGTCATAGCGCGCCTAATTAAGTAAGTAACAGTTTGTCCTGCTTTTCCTAGCAAAACACCAAATAAAGCTAAACCAAATGGAATTTGTATTAATGCAACCACCCAACGACCAAGATCAGTAGTTGGACTAAAGTCACCATATCCCACTGTTGATGTTGTTACTGTGTAATAGTAAAAAAAGGTAGTAAGCGAGGTTAACGCTTTCTCATTCGCTATAAATAGTAAGCTCCATGTTAATAGCATATGAGTCAAAATAGCTAATGCCACTGCTTGCCAACTCAACTGATCTATATGAGCACGAACAAGTAACGCTAGCCTTTTAAATATCACCGGCATAATACAAAGTCTTCGTTAGTAAATTATCTATAAACAGTACGTTACTGTAAGCGATGCTTTTAAGCAATGTTTAAGCTTTTAACCGCAAATATTAGACTAAATGCTGTTTGCCAATGGTGATTTTTCATGATTAATTAGCGTTAAAATAATAACCAAAACAGTTGTGCTTATGCTTAATAAAATAGCCCGCCCTTTTACTAAAATTGTAGAGCGCTATCTTCCCGACCCTTTTATATTTGTAATTTTACTTACAATAATTACCCTTGTCAGTGCGAGCTTATTTACAACCGCAACTAACATTGAAGTATTACAAGCGTGGGGAGGTGGGTTTTGGAACTTATTAAGTTTTGCGATGCAAATGCTACTAGTGTTAATTACAGGCTATATGTTGGCAAGTACGCCACCTATAAGTAAGTTATTAGAAAAACTAGCAACACTCGCAAATACAGCACCTAAAGCAATTATATTGGTAACGCTTATTTCGCTTTTAGCGAGCTGGATAAATTGGGGATTTGGCTTAGTTATTGGTGCCCTTTTTGCCAAAGCAATTGCTAAACATACTCGTGTTGATTATCGATTATTAGTAGCCAGCGCTTACTCAGGTTTTGTTGTATGGCATGGCGGATTAGCGGGTTCGATTCCTTTAACTATCGCAACCGATGGTCACTTTTCAGAGGCCAGCATTGGTATTATGAGTACAGAGCACACTTTATTTGCGGGCTTTAATATAGCCATATTAGTTGGTTTATTCATTATTATGCCGCTCGTTAATCGCTATATGCTGCCAAGCGAGCAAGAAAGCGTATATATCGACCCAGCTCTTTTACAAGAGACAACACCTAAGCCCACAACAATAACCAGACCTGCCCAACATTTGGAACAAAGTAAACTACTCGGTATGACAATTGGCTTATTAGGTTTGGCATATTTAGGCTATTACTTCTTTATTACTGGCGGAAACTTAAACCTTAATAGCGTTATTGCCGTATTTTTGTTTTTAGCTATTACGCTGCATCAAACACCCCATAATTTACTTAACAGTCTGCAACAAGCAATTCCAAGCGGGGCTGGCATTGTTATTCAATTTCCTTTTTATGCCGGCATCATGGCGGTAATGGTTGATAGCGGATTAGCACAACAGATATCACGTGGCTTTATTGCCGTTGCAGATGCTGATAGCTTGCCATTTTTGAGTTTTTTAAGTGCAGGACTCGTTAATATGTTTGTACCCTCTGGCGGTGGCCAATGGGCTGTACAAGCACCTATTGTAATACCTGCAGCACAAGAGCTAGATGCCGATATATCTCGCGTTGCAATGGCTGTTGCGTGGGGTGATGCGTGGACTAACCTAATTCAACCTTTTTGGGCATTACCAGTCCTTGCTATCGCAGGCTTAAGAGCAAAAGATATTATGGGGTTTTGTGTTGTGCAGCTATTTGTAACTGGGGTTTTTATATCGCTGGTATTGAGCTTTTATTAATTTTTAACGGGCTGTAACCAATATTACAGCCCGCTTTTACCTAGAACGATAAATACTAGCTCGATAAAATAGTCATCGGCAGGCTCAATATTGGATTTTCTGAATCGGCAAAGTGCATCATTACAGCTACATGCCCAGCTACTACAATTGCATACATAACCGCTGAAAAGCCTTGGCCATATTTATCTAGTGGCATTAAATGGGAGTAATGTCGGCCTCGCCATTCAAATACAATTTCCAGCGCACCTACAAACAAAAAGAATACCAGTAACATTAAGCCAAATGTGTAGCTCAGCCATAAACCAAACAGTACACCGAGTAAACATACACTTAGGCCAATCCATGAACGCATTGAAAAGCTAATACTTTTTAGTACATGCCCGCCATCAAGCGGCAAAATTGGTAGCAAGTTAAATAAATTTAATAACGCACTAAGCACTGCCACACCTGCAAATATTTCCATCTCGGTGGCGTAATATAAAACGACACCCAGTACCGAGGTAATTAAACCAAATGCAGGCCCCATTAATGATATAACTACATCTTGCCAACGAGTCGTTATTTTATCGTCACTTACAGCAAGCCCACCAACAAACGGGATTAAGTAAATACCTTTGGTTTTTATGCCAAAGTATTTCATTGCTCGCACATGGCCGTATTCGTGTACCACTAAGCAACCAATTAACATTAGTGCAAATTCAATACTAAATAACCACGCATAGCCTGCAACAGAAGCCCCTGCAAGCACTACTTTAATTACCTTAGCGCTTTTAAAAAGCTTAAAACCTAACGCAGCTAGCCCTAAAAAGCCTTTTTTAGGTGACCCATTTGTAGGTGCTGGCAACGCAAGTTGTGTTGCAAATTGATCATCTACAAAGAGCGAAATGCTTTGCTCTTCGACTGCCCCCGTATCGATACCTATTTTTTTGGTATCGTAAGTAAACTGATAGTAGTTTTCACGAGGGTTATCAAAGGTAATGGCTTGTTGCGCATGAAATACCTGCACAATTTTTTGCCCAGACACCATAAGCGAAAATGGTTGCTCGGCTAAAGTAAGATCTATTCTTATCATAATTAAGACCGTTTAAAATAATGGCGCTAGTATACCTAATCAGCTCAAAAACACGAGGGAAGGTGCTAGGTAACTATTTTCAAAATAAAAGCATTTGATACTGACAAAATAAAAAAACACTACTACTTTTATAGTAACTCCAAGCGATACATTGAAAGGGATAACAGTGAAGAAGATAGTGCCTAATATTTTAGTTGTTGACGATTCAAAAGCAATTTTGATCGTTATGGAAGCTATACTTAACGAATTGGGTATGTCTAACACTATAACTACGTACCTGAATGCAAAAGAAGCGCTTGAAAAAGTTAAAGAAGATATCAACTACTTTGATGCTATTTTTACTGATCTCAATATGCCCGAAATGGACGGCATGGAATTAATCCGCCACTTAGGAGAGCTACATTATCAAGGCGGTATAATAATTGTTTCTGAAATGGACCATAAAGTTATTAGCTTAGCTGCCAATCTCGCGAAACAACATAACGCGCACCTCATTGGTAATATTTCAAAGCCAGTGCAACTGTCTCAGGTTAGTAGGTTACTTACTAAAGTGGCGCAATTAAACAGCCACACTTTATTAAAAGAGCCAGCCATTTCAAAAGATGAGCTTATTGATGCATTAAAAAACGATGAAATAACGCCTTTTTACCAACCAAAAATAAACGCGGATAACAATAAAATTGAAAGCGTTGAAGTGTTAGCGCGTATTTTATCAAGTAAAGACGACAATATTATTTTACCTTGCCGTTTTATAAATACTGCCGAACAACACAACTTAATTAATCAAATTACATTTTCTCTTTTTGAAAAGGCCACCAGCGAATTCAAAAATATGACAGCACAACTAGGTCATGATTTTAAAATGGCCTTTAACTTATCGCCAACCCAGCTCGATGACCTAAACTGCCCTAATAAATTACTACTTATTTTAGAACTAAACCAACTCACACCTAGTAATATAATTATAGAAATAACAGAACAACATGCACTCTCAAGCCTCATGCAATTAGAAACAGTAAACAGATTAAGAATGCATGGCTTTGGTATATCGCTAGACGATTTTGGTGTTGGTTTTACTAATATGAATCAGCTTCGAAATCTTCCTTTTACTGAAATTAAAATAGACCGTTCACTTATTAGCCATATAGAAACAGATTTATTTTCTCAAGTGGTCGTAAGTTCGTTATTTAATATTACGAGTAAAGATAATTTAGACTTAGTAGCAGAAGGTGTTGAACGACCAGAAGAGCTCGTTTATTTAAGGCATTATAGAAGAAAACTAGCCATACAAGGTTTTTTATTTAGCCGCCCTAAACCACAAGACGAATTTATATCTTGGGCTAAAGATTGGCTAAAAACTGATGGCAGCCCCGCTTAAAGCGGTATTAATATTTAATCGGGGCTGGTTAACTAATTATCACCCCGAGTGTGTTTATCTTCTTCACTGACTATATGCGCACTGCTTGCTAAACGTTTGTGCCAACGCTGCCTTGCTACTGCGCGCATATTAGTAGATTGGTCACGCTCATCTACAATCTCTAACCCCATTAAAGCTTCAATCATATCCTCTAGCGTTACAATACCTTGCACGTCACCGTACTCATCTACAACTAGGCATATATGCGTGCGCTTTGTTAAAAGAGTTTGCAGTAACGACGATACATTTTGAGAACTCGGCACCGTATATATAGGCTTAATCAATTTGCTAATTTTGTAATCGGTACCTAAACGGTGAAATGCCAGCATAATATCGTTTTTATGCACAAACCCAACAATATCGTCGCTGTCTTTATCAAATACCAATATACGAGAAAATGACGACGAGCCGTGATCGTTTAAATACTGATTTACTGTTAAGTCTTTGTGGATTTTAAAAATTACAGTTCGAGGCGTCATTAAGTCGCATAATTTTGCATGCTTAAAATGCAACAAATTACGGATAATATCAGATTCATCTTGATGTAATGCTCCCGACTCCGTGCCTATATCTGCCATTGCCTCTATCTCTTGACGAATATAGTAAGCCTCATCGTGCTTTGGACCCATTAAATTTGTTAGCTTTTGTGAAAACCATACAAAAGGCTTTAGTGATATAACTAAAAACCGCAAAGCGTAAGTAACACTTGGCGTTAGAGCTCGCCAGTAATTAGCCCCCAAGGTTTTAGGAATAATTTCAGAAAGAATTAATACGAGGAATGTCATAATGGCTGATGCAATACCTACAGCCGCATCGGAAAACACGACAGCTGCCTGTGCGCCTACCCCAGCAGCACCCGCAGTATGGGCAACCGTATTTAAAGTTAAAATAGCAGCTAAAGGCTGATCTATATTGTTTTTAAGTTTTTCGAGCTGTTTAGCAAGCTCAGGATGATCTTTCCTAAGTGATGCAACATAGCTGGGCGAAATACTTAATAACACAGCCTCCATCACAGAACATAAAAACGAAATAACAATCGCCACTACCATATAAACTATCAGTAAAGTCACTTTCTCTCCTCTATATTGGATATGTGAGCATGGTATCAATACATGCTATATTTGGCCAAACTTCCAATAATAATAGGCATAATAATGAAATTTAGCGCACCATGGTGTCATCAAAATAAGCTATTTAAGTACGCAGCGACTCTTTTGACACTTAGCAGCTTAAGCTTTGCTGCAATAGCTGCAATAGCTGCACCATTGGATAAATCAAAAATTCAGTTTATCGGCCCACTTGCCGAAGACATGCAGTTAAAGCCTTTTCAAACACCTCATGGCAATGCCATTATTAATAACCTATTGCCGCAGCTGCAAGCAGACTCAGATAGTTTTTCTGTATTTGGGAAAAAACAAAACTGGCAGCCGTTTAATAAAATCAATGCGCTCACTTTAGGTGGGTTACAGGCACTAAAATTTAATATTGAAACAACCCGCTTTACACAAGGTACGCTTACCTTAAAAGGGATTGAGCAAGGTCAGTTATTTATTAATGGCGAACTACAAACAGGCGATAAAAATAGCTATAAGTTAGCTTTAAATAACAGTACTCACTCTATTTTAATAGTAGCCCAACAAGTAGCTAACTGGCACGATGTAACGCTTGATTTTGCACCTAAAAGCGACGTTGATAAAATTACGCTTAGCGCCTCACAAACAAAACGCTTATCTGCAAAACAATTGTTTGATGCCCCTACGATCAGCCAATTATCACTCGCACCTAATGCTAAGCAGTACGTTACTACTACTCGCACTTATAGCGATAAAACACAAAACCAAGCAAATACAGTTACTGTACTTAAAGATTCAGATAATCAAACGCTTTATCGCTTCGAAGCAGGCCAACCAAGTAACATTATTTGGAGTCCAGATAACCAATATTTAGTGTATTTGTTAAATGGTGAACTTAAACAACTTAGCCGTAAAAACTTCTCAATAAAAACATTAGCAAACGATTTAGAAGGAGCCAATGGCTTTACCTTTTATAACGACACCAGTCTTTTGTTTAGCTGGTCTAAATCACCTGAGAGCACTAACAGCTTAACCAAGCACTATAAAGGTCTACAAGATCGTTGGTCGTATGCACGTACCACCAGCCAAATTTACATGCTTGATACTAAAAGTGGTTTAACAAAAGCACTTAGCCAAGGTCCTCTTTCTTACAGCCTTGAAGATTCAAATAGTAACCGTGGCAAAGTATTAATGAGCCGCCCAGTAATGGCGATGCAAGCATCAACTCACCCTGAAACAGAGCTTGTTGAACTCGATTTAAAATCAAACAAGCTTTCATCGCTTGGTAAATTCAAAACGTTTAATTTAGCCAAATATACAAATAAAGATATTTATGTAGTTGCAGGCCCTGACTTTAAAAATGGCGCAGGCAGAGCATTACCAAAAGCTATGCTCGCTAATAACTACGACGGGCAACTTTACCTACTTACTGAAGGCGGTAAAAACGTAAAAGCACTCAGTAAACAGTTCGACCCCGCTATTGGCCAACTGCACGTTTTAGAAAACGGCGATGCGCTTATTAAAGTAACAGAGCAAGACACTCAACCACTTTACCTATTTGATTTAAGTAAACAGCGCTTTAAAAAGTTAAATACAGGATTGGATATTGTTGAACAATTTAGTTACTCACACGACCGTAATACCGAAATTTTATTAAGTGGCACTAACGCTTTAGCGCCACAACAGCTAAAGCGCCTTAACGTCAGTAAAAATAAAACAGATTTAATATGGGATTCAAAACCAAGTAGCTATGCAAATATACGACTCCCTACATTAGAAGAGTTTAATTTTAAAAATAAACATGGGGTTGAAATAACTGGCCGTGTTTACATTCCAAGCAATTTAGATAAAACTAAAAAGCACCCAGCGCTCGTGTATTACTACGGCGGTACTTCACCAGTTACGCGTGGTTTTACAGGTCGTTACCCGTTTAACTTATGGGCAGAAAATGGCTACGTTGTTTATGTAGTGCAACCTACTGGCGCAACAGGGTTTGGACAAAAGTTTTCAGCGCAGCATGTTAATGCCTGGGGCGACTACACCGCAGATGATATTATCGAAGGCACACAAGCCTTTTTAAATAAATACAACTATGTTGATAGTAAAAAAGTAGGTAACTTAGGGGCATCGTACGGTGGCTTCATGACCATGTTATTGGCAACTAAAACCGATATATTTAGTGCTTCAATAGCTCATGCGGGTATTTCTAATATTACCTCGTATTGGGGTGAAGGTTGGTGGGGCTACTTATATTCTGGCGAAGCATCAAAAAATAGCTTCCCGTGGAATAACCCTGAGCTTTACAGCCAACATAGCCCTGTATTTCATGCCGACAAAGTAACAACACCTATGCTACTTCTTCATGGTGATAGCGATACCAATGTACCTGTTGGCGAAAGCTTAACAATGTACACTGCACTTAAACTGCTTAATAAGGACGTAGAGTTAATCGAATACAAAGGCGCCGACCATCAAATTTTTGCACGCGATAAACGATTTGATTGGTGGAACACTATGCTCGCATACTTTGATAAAAAGCTAAAAAACGAGCCTCAATGGTGGGACTCGATGTATAAAAATGACTGAGCCTGAACCTTTAAAATAACGACTTAATACAGATTTATTAATAGTAGAATTAATTATTTAGCACCTTTTAATTAGTCTAAAGGTGCTAACCTCATCCTCTAATAACGTCTTATACACCTTTGAAATATTAAGTTACTTAAAACTAATAAACCCCCTTCTCAGCATTTACCTAATGGTGCTACCATACAGAGCTATAAGCATTCAAAATAAAGTACTATGGCTATTAATGTTTTATTGGTTGAAGACGATGAACTACTCGTTAAACGCATCCAAAATCACTTTGCAGATACCGAATTTACAATAGAGGTAGACCCCACTGGCGCTGATGCACTTAACATTGTAAGGCAGCGGGTAAACCTGCGCGGTGCTATATCATTAGCCATAATTGACATTGTCTTACCAAAGCGCGACGGGCTTCAGCTCGCAAAAGAATTAAACACACTGACCGATATTGGCGTTATTGTATTATCGAGTCGTGACTCCCAAGCCGATCGTATTGCAGGTCTTGCACAAGGTGCTGATGACTATATTTGTAAGCCCGTCGATTTACTTGAGTTAGAACTTCGCATGCGCGCGCTCTATAAGCGTGTTGCAGTTAACCTAGAAGACGACGAAAGCGAAGAGTTTATAGAATATGCTGACTTTAAGCTTCATCCTGATAACCGCACATTAATTACTGCTGCGGGCGTTGAGTCACGCTTAACTGAAGCCGAACATAAAGTGCTTATTTGCTTAATTAGTAATGCAGGTAAAGCCACATCCCGTGAAAAAATATCAGAAGAAATAGGCCAGCCCGATTGGAGCCCAAACGATCGTACTGTTGATGTGCTTATTGGTCGTTTACGTAAAAAATTAAATGACGAAAAAGATCAAAAACGCATCGTTACCGTACGCGGTAAAGGCTATATGCTTTCTATTTAATACTTAGTTAATTGCGCAATAAGGCGCTCAAATGCGCGGTAATTAAGTGCTTCTTTAAGCTCATTTAAACTAATGTTTTCAGCGCCTTTTAAATCACTAATAGTCCGCGCCACCTTAATTACTCTATGGTAAGAGCGTGGCGATAAAGACAACTTCTCGCTTGCTCTAGCTAAAAATTGCAACTCTGCAGGCGCAAGTTCACAGTGCACACTCATTTCTTTATTATTAAGTCTCGCATTAACCTTACCTTGGCGTTTTAGCTGCACATAATAAGCAGCCTCAACTCTTGCTCTAACCTCAGCACTGGTTTCCTCTGGTTTGGTACTTTGTAGCTCAACACTCGTTAAACGAGGTAGTTCTATTTGCAAATCAATACGGTCAATAAAAGGCCCTGATACTCGCGATAAATAACGCATAACTTGATCGGGAGTTGCCCGCTTATCAGTATGGCTTCCCGTTGGGCTTGGGTTTAATGCTGTAATAAGCTGAAACTGCGCTGGGAACTCCATTTGCCTAGCTGCACGTGAAATAGTTACTGTGCCGGTCTCCATTGGTTCACGCAGTGAATCAAGCACCTTACGCTCGAATTCCGGTAACTCATCTAAGAAGAGCACACCGTTGTGTGCCAGCGAAATTTCACCAGGCTTGGGATTTGAAGAGCCCCCCACCAAAGCAACAGCTGAGCACGTATGATGCGGATTACGAAATGGCCGCTGTCGCCAATTAGTTAAATCTATGGATTGTCCAATAATAGAGTAAAGCGCAGCTGTTGAAATAGCTTCATCGTCCGACATAGTAGGCATAATTGTAGCCATTCGCTGGGCCAGCATTGATTTACCAGTACCTGGAGGGCCTAAAAATAGTAAATTATGCCCGCCAGCTGCAGCAATTTCGAGTACTCGCTTTGCACCGGGCTGACCTTTAACATCGCTTAAATCGAGCAAAAAGTCAGGGGCTTGCGTGCAATCGGGGTACTCTATATTTAATGGCAAGGGTTGTTGATTAAGTAGGTCGCCCCATACTTCTTGAATAGAGCTTACGGCTTTGCGTTTAACGCCATTAACTAGGCTTGCTAGGCTGTCGTTTGCAAGAGGTAAAAAGCAGCAGCGATCTTCTTCTTTAGCAGCAAGTACCGAAGGTAAAATAGCGTTTACACCACGCACTTCACCATTAAGAGCAAGCTCACCATAAAACTCGTACTTATGAATATCAGGACACACTATTTGCCCAGAGGCGACTAAAATACCCACCGCAATAGCCAGATCAAACCGCCCACCATCTTTTGGTAAGTCGGCTGGGGCTAAATTTACGGTTATTCGTTGATCGGGAAAACCAAATTGAGAGTTTTCGAGTGCGCTACGTACCCTGTCTTTCGACTCTTTAACAGACGCTTCGGGCAGGCCTACAATATGAAAAGCGGGTAAACCATTTCCTAGGTGAACCTCTACAATAACTTCAGGGGCATTTATGCCCACTTGAGCACGAGAAAATATACGAGCTAACGACATTCCTTATCCTAGTAAATGGTGTGATTACACCAGTTTAGTCAGGATATTTAAAAACGTGTAATGTGATTTGCCATTTTATAGCGGCTAAACGAAGTAATAAGGTCATTAACATTCCTAATACCATCGCCATTTCGGTTGCTAACGAAAAACTAATGCCAAGCGTATAAACAGTACCACCCGCTATACAGGTAATAGCGTAAAGCTCACCCTTTAATAGCATAGGGATCTCGCGTGCAAGCACATCTCGAATTAATCCACCAAAGCAGCCTGTAATTACAGCCATAATTACCGCAGTCATATCGGGCATACCAACAAGCTGTGCTTTTTGCGCCCCCATTACTGCAAAAAAAGCTAACCCAAACGCGTCCGCTGTTTGTAAAATATAATGAGGTATCGGCTTTTGTTTATTTATAAGGCGTGTTGTAACAAATACTGAAGCGAGTATGGCAAAAAAGTAACTTTGATCGTGTAACCAAAACACTGGAACATCTAAAATTAGATCTCGCACTGTACCACCACCAATAGCAGTTACTGTCGCTAAAACTACGACCCCAAAGCCATCCATTTTTTTCTCATACGCTAGCAAAGTGCCCGATACAGCAAACACCGCAATGCCTATTAAATCAAACCAGTGGTAAAGTTCAGTCATATTTGTAACAACCTAAAAATATTTGTGTCGTTTTAACACAAACCAAACAAGGTTTTAAGTAATAACGATTTATTTTAAGAAGTTTATAACATTTTAAAGTGTATCTCAGGGGGGCGGGAGCTTGCGCTTATGAGAAGTGAATGCCTCATGCAGTGAAGATGATCTCACCACTCTCATCAAATTTTAGACATAAAAAAACACGCTTTAAGCGTGTCGTTTCATTCTTATTTATTTCAGTGGTTGCGGGAGCCGGATTTGAACCGACGACCTTCGGGTTATGAGCCCGACGAGCTACCAGACTGCTCCATCCCGCGCCTGAAATTTGTAGACTTGTTTAAAGTTGCTTACATTACAACTTGGCTTCCAATTAAAGAATTGGTTGCGGGAGCCGGATTTGAACCGACGACCTTCGGGTTATGAGCCCGACGAGCTACCAGACTGCTCCATCCCGCGCCTGTATATTTTAAGTCTATCGACTACTTTATTTTATCTCTTAAGTTAGAGTTTACAGTAACCTCAATCCCTAAGGAAATTGGTTGCGGGAGCCGGATTTGAACCGACGACCTTCGGGTTATGAGCCCGACGAGCTACCAGACTGCTCCATCCCGCGCCTGTAATTTCTTTAAAGCATTTTCGTAATATTTACGTGCCTGCCTTGAAGAGAGCGCTACTATATAGGAATAAACATTTAATGCAAGACCTAAACTAATTAAAGTTGTTCAACCGAACAAAAAGCAATCAAATTACTACTCTGCGCTCAATCTTTGATGTGGATTAATCATTTTTTGCCATTCCCAGTCGGGATGTCCCATTACTATAAAGTCAGGGTTCTCAGTACTCTCGCGTTGGTTGTACGTTAGCGGGTTAAATTCTGCATCGGTAATACAACCACCGGCTTCTTCAACAATAACTTGTGAAGCACCTGTATCCCACTCTCCCGTTGGACCAATTCTTAAAAAACAATCTGCTTTGCCCTCTGCAACAGTACAGGCTTTTAAAGAACACGAACCAATAGCAATCGTTGTAAACTGACTATTTAAATACTGACTCACCGCTTCTATTTTTTGGCGGCGGCTCACTGCAAGCGTCAAGCTCTCTGGCGGCGCTACAGATATTTGCTTATCAATTGAGTTTTCACGTTTAAAGGCACCATTTTTAGCTGTAGCAAAATAAGTCACACCTTTTGCAGGCCAATGAATAACACCAAGCACAGGATGATTATTTTCAATCAATGCAATGTTTACTGCAAAGTCGCCACTTTCTAAAATAAATTCGCCTGTACCATCCATCGGATCGAGCAACCAATAACGCTGCCAGTCCTGTCTATCGGCGAGTGCAGGTATAGGTGTTTCTTCCGACATAATTGGGATATCGGGTGCAAGTGCTTTTAATCCAGCAACCAGTACGTCATTTGCTGCTAAATCAGCTTTGGTAACAGGCGTATTATCTGATTTCTCTTGTTGGCCAATATCGCCTTTTTTATAAATGGCCATAATTGCATCGCCAGCACGCTCAGCTAATTCAATGCACGGTTCGATTAATTTATTCATCGGCAGCTCCAGACGCTAAATACTTATCTAATAATAGCAAAGCTGCAACACTGCGTGCTTCGGTAAAATCTTCTTGGTCTAATAATGACTGCCACTGAGTTAATGGCCACTTAACAACAACTAGCGGCTCTGGTTCGTCACCAATAAGGGTTTTTGGGTATAATTGCTTAGCAAATAAAATATGCATTGTGGCATTAAAGTAACTCGGCGCCATTGTTACTGTTCTTAATGGTTTAAAATACTCAGCGCCAAAGCCAATTTCTTCTTTAAGTTCTCTGTTAGCAGCTTGCTCTGGGGTTTCGCCCGGATCGATTAAGCCTTTAGGAAAACCTAACTGGTAATTGTTTGTGCCCGCACAGTATTCACGTACAAGTAGTAACTCATTATCTGCACTTAACGGAACAATCATCACTGCTCCCCGGCCACCGCCGCGAATTCGCTCATACTGGCGCTCTTCGTTATTAGAAAACTTTAACTCTAAAGACTCCACAGTAAACAGGCGACTTTTAGCAACAACATTGTTACTGAGGATTTGTGGTGGTGTTGGGTGCTTTTTCTGTGTCATTGGCGTTAATTTGCTATCATGGCAGTTAGTTCAATAATAAACCTTATAAGTTGAAATTCCTATGTTAAATTGGTCAAAAATCGATACCGTTTTGCTCGACATGGATGGAACATTACTCGATTTACATTACGACAGTCATTTTTGGCTTAACGTTATCCCTGCGCAACACGCATTAGCTAGAGGCATTAGCCTAGATGCAGCTAAAGCAGATATTTTAAAACGCTATCAAGCTGTGAGCGGCCAAATACAGTGGTATTGTTTAGATTATTGGGAGCAGCAATTAAACTTGCCTATAATGGAGCTTAAACGAGAGTCTCAGCATTTAATTAAAATGCGCGAAGACGTACCTCATTTTTTAACCGAGCTTAAAAAAGCAGGCAAAGAGTTAATTTTACTTACCAACGCCCACCCTGAGAGTGTCATGCTGAAATTTGAGCATACAGCGATTGATAACTACCTAGATGGTGTAGTGTCTACTCATGAATATGGAGTAAGTAAAGAGCAGCAAAGTTTGTGGCACCAAGTACAAAAAGACTTAGGGTTTAATAAGCAGCGCACTTTGTTTGTAGATGACAGTGTGCCGGTATTAAATGCCGCACGAGAATACGGCATCGAGCACTTACTGGCAGTTGCTAACCCTGATAGCCAACAACCACATAACGAAATAGCCGATTACCTGAGTGTTACCGACTATCGTAAGATTATTTAACTCAGTTTACGTGGGCTAGATTTTTGGGTAACGCGCTTCAAGGCCTTGGTATACTAACTTTGCAAAATCTGCATGTTCTGTATCAAGGCTTTTAACTACTTCAACTAAATGCTCGTTATCTTCTTGCCCGTTCCATTCTTTAATATAGCTACCATCTTTGTAGCCGTGATCTTGGCGGAAAAAGTTTAACGTATTTTTACCTACGTAGCCGCGATATAAATCATCAATATCCATACCCATTTGCGCCATACAGCCGGCAAAGGCAGCGGCATTAAACGTTTTATCTGCAACGGCGGAAGCCGCTAATATTTCTAGCGTTTGTTTAAAGTCATCCGCTTGTTGAGCATTACTAAGCTCAGCTTCAAGTTGCTTTGCTAAGTCTTCGTAGCTAGTTTTGCCGTCAATTCTAAGCGATAGACCAAAATGAAAAATATCAACCAACTCTAAAATAACTTGTTCAGTATCTGGTGTTTGTTTTTTCCACCATTTCCAACCATGATGATCCAGCATTTCAGCGCACTCAACCCAAATAGCGCGGTACCATTCGAATCCTTGAGTAAACCATTGCTCATGTACTTTAGTGTTCATGGCGTTTTGCATTTCTAGCATAACTACTAGCTTGTTTAAATTGGCAGACATATTCATTCCTGTCGTTTTTGATTAGTGTAATAGTACAGATAAAGGAAGCTTAACGCATCAGCACTATCTTAATATGTAGTTTACTTTGAGCCGCTAAATTCAGCCCATGAATCAATTAAATCAATGAAATCTTCAAAGCCACAACCACTACTTAAACCATTTTCTTCAAGCGCTAAATCGTCATCTTGATACGCTATTAGGTCTTCACTGTCTTGATGAAGCGCATGGGCTTCAAATAGTGCTTCGTCTTTGGTTAATATTAAATCTATTTCTTGGCCTTTTAGCGTTAGCGGCTCATAGCTTGAACTCACCGATGCAATAAGCGCTTGAACCATAGCTACTTTGTCTTTGCCTATTTCTTCGTTTAGCCAGCGACCAATAATAGCGTGTTCACTACTTATTTTAATACGTAGCCCACTAATAGGGTCGCGAATAAATTGATATTCCATAGGATTTGCCTGTAAATCTTTAATTGCGTAATTATATACGTAAACGCCCGCAAACCACAGGACATATAAAGTAAAATAGCGCCACAAGGGCGCTATTTTATTCAACTTTAAAGCAGTTAACTTCGCGATCTATAACGCGCTGCGTCAATAATCGACCATAAGTACATAATAGGCACTAGTACAAAACCTACAAGCACATAAATTAGTGCGTAACTTATTATAATAGCGAGTGCAAAAAATATAGCCGCTAAAATACGCCCTTGCACTAACTGCCCTAAACCAGGAAAAAATATATTACATAATGCTGCGATTACGTTACCGCCAGAACCTTGATCTGCCATACTAACCTCTGTATTTATTTGATTTTATAATTATTTACTTACACACTCTATGCCAATTTATTAAAGCTTACAAATCAAATAGTTAAATTAGTCTAGATTTAGAGAGTTAGTAAATTTTGCTAACTTTAGGTCAAATTAGCAATTTTTATTGTGCGTTTACGCTTTTTTGTTTGTTCAAAAAATTATCAAGTTACTCGTTTTTAAGGCTATTTTATAAATAGCTGTTTATAAAAACAGTATTTTATTTAGCCTAGCAAAAACACCTGTTATACTGCCCACAATATTGATTAAAAAGGCGTAACGATGGACGTTTCACAATTACTCGATGGCTTAAATGACAAACAACGCGATGCCGTTGCAGCCCCACTACAAAACATGCTGGTATTAGCAGGTGCTGGGTCTGGTAAAACACGAGTGTTAGTTCATCGTATTGCGTGGCTTATGCAAGTTGAGCAAGCATCTGCTTACAGTATTTTTGCCGTAACCTTTACTAATAAAGCGGCTAAAGAAATGCGCAGCCGCGTTGAAGAAACACTAAAAGCCCCTGTAGGTGGTATGTGGATTGGTACGTTCCATGGTTTGTCGCATCGTATTTTACGTGCTCATCACCGTGAAGCTAACTTACCAGAAGCCTTTCAAATTTTAGACTCTGACGATCAACTTCGGATGATCAAGCGCTTATTAAAATCGATGAATATCGATGATAAAAAATGGCCCGCCAAACAATTTGGCTGGTACATCAGCGCTAAAAAAGATGAAGCACTTCGCCCTAAAGATATTCAAGCATACGATATTAACGAGCAAATGATGCTGCGTGTTTACGCCGCCTACCAAGAGGCCTGTGATAGAGCAGGCCTAGTAGATTTTGCCGAAATATTACTACGCAGCTACGAAGTGTTAAAAAATAACCCAACGTTACTGCGTCATTATCAGCAACGCTTTGCACATATGCTCGTAGACGAGTTCCAAGATACAAATACCATTCAATATGCTTGGTTAAAGTTACTTGCAGGCGATACAAGCAGTATCATGATTGTAGGCGACGATGACCAAAGTATTTACGGTTGGCGCGGTGCTAAAATCGAAAATATTAAACGATTTTTAACTGACTTTAGCGCAGAAACCATTCGTCTTGAACAAAACTACCGTTCAACAGCAACTATTTTGAAAGCGTCTAATGCATTAATTCAAAATAACTCAGAGCGTATGGGTAAAAGCTTATGGACCGACGGTAACGATGGCGAGCCAATTTCTATTTATGCGGCATTTAATGAGTTAGACGAAGCACGCTTTGTAAGTAGCAAACTACGAAGCTGGTTAAATGCAGGTAATGCCCTACAAGATGCCGCAATTTTATACCGTAGTAACGCGCAATCTCGTGTACTCGAGGAGGCCATGCTGCAAGAAGGCTTAAAATACCGTATTTATGGGGGTATGCGATTCTTCGAACGACAAGAAATTAAAGATGCGTTGTCGTACTTACGCCTAGTAGGTAATCGTCAAGACGATGCCGCGTTTGAGCGTGTAATTAATACGCCAACACGCGGTATTGGCGATAAAACATTGAGCCATATACGCGATTGTGCACGAGCAGAATCGTTACCGCTTTGGTATGCCGCAAAAGCAATTGTAGAACAACAGCATTTATCTGGTCGTGCTTCTGGTGCAGTAAGTAAGTTTGTAGAACTCGTTGAACAAATAGAAGATAAAATTAGCGACCTAACTTTGCATGAGCAAGCCAAGTACACAATTCAAACCTCAGGCTTAATGGCAATGTACCAAGCCGAAAAAGGTGAAAAAGGCCGTGCTCGCGTAGAAAACTTAGAAGAGCTAATTAGCGCATGTGATCAGTATGAGCTGCCTGAAGACGAAGAGTACAGCTCACCTTTACAAGGCTTTTTAGCCCATACGTCACTTGAGTCAGGTGAAGGACAAGCAGAAGAGCACGAAGACGCCGTACAAATGATGACGCTTCACTCAGCTAAAGGCTTAGAGTTTCCGCTAGTGTTTATGGTAGGCGTAGAAGAAGGCATGTTCCCTTCTCAGCAAAGCAACGAAGAGTCGGGTCGCTTAGAAGAAGAGCGCCGCCTTTGTTATGTAGGCATGACACGAGCAATGGATAAGTTATACATTAGCCATGCTGAGAGTCGCCGTTTATACGGGCAAGAAAAATACCATAGCCCATCTCGCTTTTTACGCGAAATCCCTGAAGACTGCGTAGAAGAAATCCGTATTAAAACACAGGTTTCTCGCCCGCCTGCCGCTGGGCGTTTTAGCGCATCAGTTAGCCATGCCGCATTTGAAGACAGTGGCTTTAACTTAGGACAACGCGTACTGCATGCTAAGTTTGGTATTGGTACTGTACTGAATTATGAAGGTAGTGGCGCACAATCTCGCGTACAAGTTAACTTTGACGACCTTGGTAGCAAATGGTTAGTAACGGCCTATGCACGATTACAAGCGGTATAAAGCACACCTAAATGAGTTAGAGCAACAATTAGCTGGCGCGTATCATCGTCAGCTAGTGTTGATCACGGGCAGCCCAGCTTGGTGTTATGAAATACTTAACTCATTAATAGATGAAAACAATACACTTGTTGTATCAAAGCAGTGCGCGATTAAAAATTCGTACTGGCCTACTCGCACACACCAAATTTTAGGGCAAGAATTTGCTCATGCTGTTTACGATGGTTTTAGTGGTTTGCACCCTGATAAACTTGCAGCACTTGCCGGCACCGTTAAAGCAGGCGGTATACTGTTTTTATTACTGCCTGAACTAGATAATTTAGCCTCTTGGCAAGATCCCGCATTAAGTACAGTGCAATCACACGGTCACACCATTGAATACAGTTTATTTAATCAACGTTTCGCGAATATTATTAAGCAATTACCCGCTTTTAATTTTAGTGAAAAAAATGGCTGTATTAGTAATAACGCTAGCTATGTAATGCATAATAAAATTGATTATCAACCACAGCAAAACTGCGTTGAACAAATAGTAAAAGTAGCTAATGGCCGTGCCAACAGACCTTTACTCATTAATGCCGATAGAGGCAGAGGTAAGTCGGCTGCACTCGGATTAGCAACAGCAAAATTAACTGATAAAAAAGTCATTATTTGCAGTACCCAGTTTAAAGCGACCCATAGCAGCTTTAAACATTTAGCCAAAGAGTTAGGTATACAATATAACGCTGATGATAAACAGCTCGCTAACTTACATTACGTTGCACCTGACGCGTTATTAAATACGCTACCTGAGTGCGATTTATTACTAGTGGATGAAGCTGCCGCAATCCCTGTTCCGTTATTGCTAAAAATGCTAGCTCATTACCCTCGTATAGTCTTTGCAAGCACTCTGGTTGGGTATGAAGGCAATGGTAGGGGTTATACCATTCGCTTTAGTAACTATATTAAAGCACACTATAAAGCCTCTAAAGTTGTAACACTTGATGAGCCACTGCGCTTTGCTAAACACGATCCTCTTGAGCAACACATTCGCACACTACTAGCACTCGATGCACAATATATAGAGTTAAGTAGTAATGAATTAGAGCAGCCAGTACATAGCGAAATAACTCAGCAATCCCTTGTAAACAATGAGCCTTTACTGCAGCAAGTTATTGCCCTACTTGCACTGGCTCACTATCAAAGTAGTGTCAACGACTTACGCCAACTACTAGACGCACCATCGCAAAGACTATTTATTAGCAAAATTAATAATCAATTAGTTGGCGTATGCTTAATCGCCATAGAAGGTGGTTTGAGTGAAGAACTTGCCCTACAGATTATAAGTGGAGAGCGCCGTCCGCAAGGGCATTTAATGGCGCAAGCACTCTCACAACTTAGCTTTAATAATGACTGTTTAACGCAACTGAGCGCTCGCGTTGTACGAATAGCGATTGATCCGAGTTCCCACAATATAGGACTTGGTAAAAAGCTACTTAGTTTTTGCGAATCGCAGGTAAAAAGCCAATGTAGTTGGCTTGGTGCAAGCTTTGGGGCAACAGCGCAGTTACTTAATTTTTGGCAAAATCTAGGGTTTGATACTGTAAAATTAGGTTATCAACGCGATAAAAGCACCGCTGAAAATTCGGCGCTTGTGGTTAAATGCTTAAGTGACAAAAGTACAATTATTCAACCTTTGAAAAAGCAGTTTAAAAACGATTTTTTTTATGGGCTTTTAACACACTTTAAAACACTAGATTGGCAACTCGTGAATATCCTAATTGAAGGATTTAGCGACGAGTTAATAAGCCTAGAGACTCACGAGCGACTAGCGCTGCTCACTAAAAGTAACTTCACTCAATTTAGTATCTCTGCAACTCTTTGGCAGTTACTGAGCCAGTCACCTTCTTGTATATCTCAATTAACAGAGTCTGATAAACAACTGTTAATAAAGTTAGTACTTCAAAATGAAAGTAATGAAAAAGTGATTCAACACTTAGGTTTATTAGGAAAAAAGCAGCTTGAGAATCAATTTAAACGTGCCATAAAAAACCTCACTAGCACCATCTAATAATTTCTAGTTGCCCTATCTCTGTTAAATTTTATCCATCTTTAAGCTATTTATTTAATTTGTTCTATCCTTAAAGCATTAATAGGTAAATTAAGATAAAGGCATGGAATTAATAAACTTTAAAGTGGGCTGCAAAACAATTTCGCTAAAAATACTCGATATTTTATTAACTGAGCGCTTTGACAATAATCTAACAACTTTACCAAACAATAATAAAAGCTTTATTGGTGTTAAAGATTATATGGATATACCAACACCTGTTTTTGATTTAGGTATTATTTTAAATAATATCTCAACTGAACAAAGTAATGCGCATGTACTAAAACAACTAAGAATATGGCAAGACAAACTATTAAACTGGTTTAATACCTTTCAAAGTAACTTATTAAATAGCTCGGCTTCTATTTCAAATAATGACGCAGAACTACAAGATTTTGTTTTGTTTTACAAAGAATTCAACACCGACAATGAAGACTTAAAATTAACAATGTCTCGACTTGACGAACCCTTCCAATCATTACTAGAGACAGCAAAAGCAGCTATAGCAGCCCATAATCGAAGTGATCATAAACAAGTATCAGCTCTGCTCGACAAAATTAAGCGTAATAGTCTAATTCAGCTTGAGCGTTTATTTGAATCCGCTAAAGAGCAAATAACCTTAGACTATAAACCTATTATTGTTTTCACCACCAAAGACGGACTAAATCCACATGTTGGTTTATTAGTAGATAAGGTTGAAGATAATATCGACTATAAAAAAGAAGACATAAAGCCACTGGATAAGCTCACTGAGGTTGGTTTTGATCTAGACCCACAAACTAAAAATATGATGCTAGGATTAATCAAGCTCCCCCAAAAGCATAGTGTATTAATTGATCCAAGCGTAATATTTAAACCAACCCAAATAGAAGAACCCGAAAGTGAAGAAACCCAAGCTTACGGATTATTTTAAATAGCCTTTAGATTTGGCTATAAACTTTAGTACTGGAATAATGAGCTATTCCGCTCAACTTGTACATTTAGATGAATAGAAGAATCGAGTATGTAATGTCCGTTACTCCCCATATTTCACTTTTCTGCAGATGTAAAAAAGCCCGACTATTTCTAGTCAGGCTCTCTACAATTTGAGGTCTGTGCGCTATGCAGTAGAATGTCGTAGTGCCCACAGCGGTGGAGAGCCACAGTGAAATGCTACACTCTCTTTGTGTCGGGAGTCGCTGTGCTCGCCCGACCTACGTGATAGGTGTTGCTGTGAGTGTGTGTTAATTGCGCACATTTTACTTTTCTGCAGACGTAAAAAAGCCCGACTATTTCTAGTCGGGCTGTCTACAATTTGAAGCTTGGTGGTGTCGTAGTGCCCACAGCGGTAGAAAGTCACATAGCAAATGCTACACTATCGTTGGCCGGGGCTCGCCTTCGAGCTGTTTGGTTTCACTACTGAGTTCGGGATGGGCTCTTGGCTATTTACTAAATCCCAGAAAGCAAAAAACCCGTCACATTGCTGTAACGGGTCTCTACAATTTGAAGCCTGGTAATGTCCTACTTTCACATAGCAAATGCTACACTATCATCGGCGCTGTTTCGTTTCACTACTGAGTTCGGCATGGAGTCAGGTGGGTCCAAAACGCTATTGTCACCAAGCAAATTTGGGCGTTAATCCGTATTTCTACGCACTAACTGAATTTGGAAAATATCTGATAATATTTTTTAAGTTTTTCTTTAAGTAATTTCTACTTTAGTCATATTAACTTCTGTCAAACTGTCGCATAAAACGCGTTTGGCGTTGTATGGTTAAGCCTCACGGGTAATTAGTACAAGTTAGCTTAATGGCTCACACCACTTCCA
>NZ_JACJEK010000049.1:0-857 GCF_014164015.1 Pseudoalteromonas sp. SR41-1 | reverse complement strand
TTAGCTAGTACTTGACCACGTTCAACGTCTTCACGCTTAGTACCACGTAGAAGTGCACCAATGTTCTCACCAGCACGACCTTCGTCAAGAAGCTTACGGAACATTTCAACACCAGTACAAGTAGACTTAGTAGTCTCTCTGATACCAACGATTTCAACTTCGTCATTTACGTTGATGATACCAGCTTCAACACGACCAGTTACAACAGTACCACGGCCTTGGATTGAGAAAACGTCTTCGATAGGCATGATGAATGGCTTATCGATGTCACGCTCTGGCTCTGGGATGTAAGAATCAAGTGCATTTGCAAGCTCAACAATCTTATCTTCCCACTCTTTCTCGCCTTCTAACGCTTTAAGCGCAGAACCCGCGATTAGAGGTAAGTCATCACCTGGGAAATCGTATTCTGAAAGAAGTTCACGAACTTCCATTTCTACTAGCTCAAGTAGCTCTTCGTCATCAACCATGTCACATTTGTTCATGAACACAACGATGTAAGGAACGCCAACTTGACGAGAAAGAAGGATGTGCTCACGTGTTTGTGGCATAGGGCCATCTGTCGCAGCAACTACTAAGATCGCGCCATCCATTTGAGCAGCACCAGTGATCATGTTTTTAACATAATCGGCGTGACCAGGACAATCTACGTGTGCGTAGTGACGTGTAGGAGTATCGTATTCAACGTGAGACGTTGAAATAGTGATACCACGTTCACGCTCTTCTGGAGCGTTGTCGATTGATGCGAAATCTTTAGCAACACCGCCGTATACTTTTGCAAGTACGTTAGTGATTGCTGCAGTTAGTGTAGTTTTACCGTGGTCAACGTGGCCGATTGTACCAACGTTTACGTGCGGTTT
>NZ_JACJEK010000048.1:0-866 GCF_014164015.1 Pseudoalteromonas sp. SR41-1 | reverse complement strand
ATGGTGATTTTACTAATTGTTATTAAAGGGATTTTTCATCTTTAAGTCTAAAGCATGCTTATATCAGCTCTAATTAAACTATCGTCTCACAAAAAGAACCTTGGCATAATTTGAACCTTAAATTAAACTGTATATATAAACAGTGCTTGAGGTGCGTATGTTCGTTATTCCAATTTTTATAGAAGCAGGCATTACCGGCTTTGAATCTCCTGCAGCAGAATATGTAGAGCTCGGTATTTCAATCGATAAACTAATCATTAAACACCCGAATGCTACTTTCATTGGTATAGCTTCTGGGCAATCCATGCAAGAAGTAGGAATATTCGATGGTGACTTATTAGTCATTGATAGAGCTGAGGATGTAAGTACCGGCGATATTATTGTTGCTAGTTATAACGGTTCGTTTGTTTGTAAAATCATAGATAAATCGAAACGCTTACTTATCTCTGCCTCTAAAGATTATAAGTCTGTCTATATTTCTAATGATGATGACTTTAAGCTCGAAGGCGTCGTTACTGCGAGCATCCGCCTACACAGAAATAAAGCTGAGGTGAATCGATGTTTGCCCTCGTAGATGCAGTGGCATTTTACGCCAGTGCGGAGAAGGTATTTGACCCATCCATTCGCTTTAAACCTGTTGTTGTTCTAACAAATAACGATGGGTGTATTTGTGCCATATGCCCCATTGCTAGAAAGCTTAATATCCCTAAATTTGAACCTTACTTCAAAATTAGACCCTACTTAGAGCAGCATAATGTCGTCGTGCGCTCTTCAAATTATGAACTCTACGCTGATTTGAGTGAGAGAATGATGACGGTCATTAATCGTTTTTGTGATGACCATTATGTTTATAGTATTGATGAGTC
>NZ_JACJEK010000047.1:0-866 GCF_014164015.1 Pseudoalteromonas sp. SR41-1 | reverse complement strand
ATGGTGATTTTACTAATTGTTATTAAAGGGATTTTTCATCTTTAAGTCTAAAGCATGCTTATATCAGCTCTAATTAAACTATCGTCTCACAAAAAGAACCTTGGCATAATTTGAACCTTAAATTACACTGTATATATAAACAGTGTTTGAGGTGCGTATGTTCGTTATTCCAATTTTTATAGAAGCAGGCATTACCGGCTTTGAATCTCCTGCAGCAGAATATGTAGAGCTCGGTATTTCAATTGATGAGCTAATCATTAAACACCCGAATGCCACTTTTATTGGTATCGCTTCTGGGCAATCCATGCAAGAAGTAGGAATATTCGATGGTGACTTACTAGTCATTGATAGAGCTGAGGATGTAAGTACCGGCGATATTATTGTTGCTAGTTATAACGGTTCGTTTGTTTGTAAAATCATAGATAAGTCGAAGCGCTTACTTATCTCTGCCTCTAAAGATTATAAGTCTGTTTATATTTCTAATGATGATGACTTTAAGCTCGAGGGTGTCGTTACTGCGAGCATCCGCCTACACAGAAATAAAGCTGAAGTGAATCGATGTTTGCCCTCGTAGATGCAGTGGCATTTTATGCCAGTGCGGAGAAGGTATTTGACCCATCCATTCGCTTTAAACCCGTTGTTGTTCTAACAAATAACGATGGGTGTATTTGTGCAATATGCCCTATTGCTAGAAAGCTTAATATCCCGAAATTTGAACCTTACTTCAAAATTAGACCCTATTTAGAGCAGCATAATGTCGTCGTGCGCTCTTCAAATTATGAACTCTACGCTGATTTGAGTGAGAGAATGATGACGGTCATTAATCGTTTTTGTGATGACCATTATGTTTATAGTATTGATGAGTC
>NZ_JACJEK010000046.1:0-932 GCF_014164015.1 Pseudoalteromonas sp. SR41-1 | reverse complement strand
GCACCTGGAATCTCAATGTTCCAGTGGCCATCGCTGCCAACTAGGGTCTCAATGGTTTGCACAGCGCCTGCGCTGTCGGTGATGGTGAGTGTAACAGTGCCACCAATTTCATTACTGGTGCCCTGCAGCTCTGGTGTTAAGTCACTAACATCGCCTACGTTTTGAATGGTGAGTATTGGCGCTTGCGTGTCGATAGTGGTGGTATCACTCACTGTAGTTTCGTTGCCAACACTGTCGCGTACACTTACTTCGATGGTGCTTTGACCTTCACTTAATGGTGTGGTTGGAGTGGCACTCCAATTACCATCCGCATCAACAAGGGCGGTGATGGTTTGTGGGTTGCCGTTGCTGTCGGTAACGACTATCGTCACTTGTGCACCTTCGCCCGCATCACTTGTGCCGCTTATGATTGGCGTGTTGCTGTCGCTTTGTGCTGCAACATCAACAGTGAGTGTCGGCGGTGTATTATCAAAGTCATCTGAGCTAATTGTACGGGTATTACCTGCGGCATCGGTCGCTGTGGCGATCACTGAGCCAACATCAAGTAACGATACATCTAATCCGACTAATGACCAATTACCATCGGCATCAGTTGTGGTGGTGTAGGTGGCACCAATGCCACCGCCAACCAGTTGCTCGGTAATAGTAATTTCACTGCCTGCTGGCAAGTCAGAGGTACCACTTAAGGTAACCAATAAACCAAGTTCAAACGTTGGTGTAAAGGCAAGTGCCGGTGGAGTTACGTCTACTTCGCCACTGTCTGTACCTGTACCTGTGTTGCCCGCTGCATCAGTGATGCTGGCGCTAACGCTATAATTCCCTTCGGCTAATGTGCCTGTTGGTGTCGCACTCCAGTTACCATTGGCATCGGTTTGTACATCAATGCTTTGAGTGGCATTTGCTGCATCTGTAAACGTCACCGTGATGGTGCT
>NZ_JACJEK010000045.1:0-953 GCF_014164015.1 Pseudoalteromonas sp. SR41-1 | reverse complement strand
TCAGTTGGTGCATCGACACTCCATACTCCACCCGTTACGGTCGTATCAACAGTCGTAATATTCCCTGCACTGTCTTCAAACGTTAAGCTAATGGTGGTGTTATCTGCCGCATCGCTTGTACCATTAATGGTTGGGGTGGTGTCGTTGGTGTCAACCAGTGTATTAATACTGATGCTTGGGGCCGTGGTGTTGAGTGTTGCGGTTTCACTTAATGTAGTGGTATTACCGGCGTTATCACTAACGCTTGCTTCAATAGTGAGTGGACCATCAGTTAACGCGTTCGGTACATCTGCTGACCAGCTGCCATCGGCTTGTACTGTTGCAGTAAACGTTTCTGTATTATCTGCATCCGTGACGTTAATCGTTATAACCGTGCCTGCTGGCGCGTTCGATATCCCGCTAATTGTTGGCGTGCTGTCGTTGGTTGCGCCGACTGTGTCTAACGTCAGTGTCGGCGCTAAGGTATCTAGGTTGCCCGTTTGTGTCGCACCACCGGTGTTGCCTGCATCATCGGTGATACTGGCTTGCACGGTGTAGCTTCCATCCGGTAATTCAGGGCTGGTTGCTTGCCAATCACCGTTTGCATCCACAGTAGCGGTGATTGGGTGTTCATCACCGTTGCTGTCAGTAATAACAATGTTTACAACCGTGCCTTCAGGCTCTGTTGAAGTACCACTAATCACTGGGGTGCTGTCGTTACCCAAGCCCAGTGCATCAACGGTGACGATTGGCGTAATAGTATCCACATTACCACTGCTATTTGCTGTGCTCTCGTTGCCTGCCGCATCAGTAATACTCGCGCTTACAGTAAAGTCACCTTGTGCAAGGGCACCTGGAATCTCAATGTTCCAGTGGCCATCGCTGCCAACTAGGGTCTCAATGGTTTGCACAGCGCCTGCGCTGTCGGTGATGGTGAGTGTAACAGTGCCACCAATTTCATTACTGGTGCCCTG
>NZ_JACJEK010000044.1:0-1023 GCF_014164015.1 Pseudoalteromonas sp. SR41-1 | reverse complement strand
TGTGTGATTCATAGAGATCGTTTCAATATACTATGACGCTATGAACAAAGAAATTAAACAACGTTTAAAGTGGATTGAGCTTTACGAAAAAACTAATAATGCGGGCCTAGTTTGTCGTCGGTGTGGAATTTCTAGGCCCACTCTTCGAAAGTGGTATAAGCGATACAAAGAGAAGGGACTAGACGGCCTACAGGACGTTTCTAGACGCCCGCACAGCTCCCCAAACACTAAAATTAATAATCGAATTGAAGAGTGGATTCTTAAACTCAGAAAAAATAGAAAACTTGGTGCCAGAAGAATTCAAAATGAGCTTCTTCGCGAGCATAATTTTCAGCTATCGCTTGCTTCAATTCACAAAGTGCTGACCAAACATGAGGTAAAACCAATAGTTTTTCAGCGGAAGAAAAAAGACTTCATTCGATACCAAAGACCTATTCCTGGTGACCGAGTTCAGATGGATACATGTAAAATTGCACCAGGGATTTATCAATATACTGCTGTTGATGATTGCTCTAGATATCGCGTGTTGGACGTTTTTAAGCGTAGAACGGCAGCCAATACTCTTACCTTCATCGATAAGGTAATAGAAGAAATGCCATTCCCGATACAGCGAGTTCAAACTGATCGCGGAACGGAGTTTTTTGCTGAAAAAGTACAGCTCAAATTGATGGAGCATGGCATTAAATTTCGCCCCAATAAGCCAGGCTCTCCTCACTTAAATGGCAAAGTTGAAAGGTCACAAAGAACTGATAAGGAAGAGTTTTATTCGACCGTTAATTTGGATTTGGACGAACTCAAAAATGAAACGTTACCTGAGTGGCAGCATTACTACAATTGGCAACGCGCTCACGGCTCATTCAAAGGTAAAACTCCAATGGATGTTGTATGTGAACGGCTTGAAAAAACACCGCTTTGGGAAGACGTTCACGCTAACTACGAAACTGAAAATGAACGCATTCAGTTATCGAATTATCAGCGTGATCTTCAACTACGAAAAGTGAAATGATGTCTATGAATCACACA
>NZ_JACJEK010000043.1:0-2822 GCF_014164015.1 Pseudoalteromonas sp. SR41-1 | reverse complement strand
GAGTATGTTCGTTAATCATAATGTGCCCTCAAACAAGATTTGAAGATCTGATCATGACATTGAGATTTAGTTCAAAAAAATCCCCGCTAATTTCTTAGCAGGGATTTGTGTATAAGAGACAGCTAATTAGCGCCTTTTTGCATTATGGCTAAATATAAATTTAATGCTGATTGATCATGTGCGTTGCTAGTTGAGAGAATGATTGCTTTAAGCCTTCACGTAACAACGGATTGTCTATTTCTATATCCAGCGTTTTATTCATGCAGTACATCCACTGATCGCGCAATGCTTTATCTACAGTAAAAGGCATATGTCTTTTACGTAGCATTGGCTGGCCATGTTTTTCAGTAAATAGGTTTGGCCCGCCTAACCAACCAGATAAAAATTCAAAAAATACTTGGCGAATTCGATCTAATGGCAGAGGATGCATATCATATAACGGTTTAGCGTATTCATCTGACTCCATTATGTCGTAGAATCGATTGGAGATAGCTCGCGCCCCTTTCTCTCCACCTATTATTTCATACGGTGTTTTTTCAGGAGTAGGAGCCTGTTGCTCGGGAGCCGGCTTAGATTTAGAAAAAAGTCGTTTAATCATATTACTTATCATTGTTAATAGGCAGTTTATAGCTGCAAAGAGGTTGCTTTAAAATGGACAAATATGCGGTTTTTGGAAATCCAATTAAACATTCAAAATCCCCCGCGATACATAAACAATTTGCTGTATCACTGGGTGAGCAAATCGACTATCGCGCAATATTAGCACCTATCGATAACTTTGAAAAAACAGTATTGTCTTTTTTTGAGCAAGGCGGTGTGGGTGCTAATGTTACAATGCCATTTAAAGAGCAAGCTTATGCAATGGCTGATGAGCTTACCCCATTAGCCAAAATAGTAGGGGCTGTTAATACACTAAAAAAACGAGATGATGGCTCATTACTCGGTGATAACACCGATGGTGTGGGCTTTGTAAATGATTTACTCGCTAATGAAGTAGCCATAACTAATAAACGCATTTTAATCATAGGTGCGGGCGGTGCTGCTCGAGGGGTTATTTTACCTTTGTTAGAGCATAACCCTCAGGAAATAATAATAGTTAATCGCACAGCACAAAAAGCCAAAGAACTCGCAGAGCTGTTTACCCAATATGGACCAGTATCTGGCTTTGGTTTTGATGATTTACCAGTAAGCGATTACTCACTAATTATAAACTCTACCTCTAGCAGTATGAATAACGAACTTCCAGCACTTGATAAAAAACACATAACTAACTGTGAAGTCGCTTATGACATGTTTTATTCACTGCAAAATACCATTTTTATGAATTGGGTTGCACAGCATAATATTAACGCTAAGCTTTTAGATGGCAGTGGCATGTTAGTTGGTCAAGCTGCTCAAGCATATTATGTATGGCGTAATAAAATGCCAAAAATACTTCCCGTCGTTGATGCGCTCAAACAAGGAACGCTTAAATGAATCAGGCAATACAATTTATAGATAGGCTAGAGTTTAGAGAGCCCGATCATCAGTTAGTATTTTTTGCACAAGTTAGTGGCATGCTGGTGGAGTGTGTAATAGAAGTAAATACACTTAAACTAACAGACGAAAGTCACGCAACAGAGTATTTTGAAAAGTATCGTTTTGATTACGAAGAACGTGCCGAGGAGCTTATCGAAGAAGAGAGCTATAACTCGGCAGGCCAAATTGAAGTAAGTTTATTAACTTAAATTAGCTATTTCAGCTAAGTACTCATCTTTAAGTGATACATAGTTATCGGCAGATATTTTTAAAAAGGCAAGTTCTTGCTCCGTTAGAGGGCGGGCTTGCTTAGCCGGACTCCCTACATATAAGTAACCAGACTCTAAGCGTTTGTTTGGGGGTACCAAAGATCCTCCACCTATAATTACATCATCTTCAACAACCACGTTATCCATAATAATAGCGCCCATACCTACAAGTATACGGTTTCCTAATATACATCCGTGCAGCATTACCTTATGACCTACAGTTACATCGTCACCTATAATAAGTGGATAACCATCTGGATTGCTTTTAGTTGCACGAGATAAATGCAATACACTGCCATCTTGTATATTGGAGCGTTTACCAATACGTATATAGTTAACATCGCCTCGGGCTGCTACTAAAGGCCAAACACTACTATTATCACCTAAAGTAATATCACCAACCAAAACTGATGACTCATCAATATAAACAGACGAATTAAACGAAGGAGTTACACCTTTATAAGAACGGATTGCCATATTTAGTACCTTTTAGATAATGGTTATTAGCTTTGAGTGTATCAGCAAGGTCTTTTTTGTACCATAACAGGCACCGTTTGGTTACAAAACTATCAGTTTTAGGGGGTTTAGTTCAGATACTGACCGAACAGCATCTTTTTTTACTTTTTCTTTAAAAAAGTACTTGCGTAAAAATCTGTTCTCCCTATAATGCGACCCCACTGAGACGGGAAACGCCGAAGCATGGCAAGGCACGAACTACTCAGAGAGTTAAATAAAACTTCGGTTTTAAATCTTCCAAAAGAAAATTTAAAACAAAGTGTTGACTCGAAAAACAAAGGGTGTATTATTCGCATCCCTTGAGACGCTAAAGCGACTCAAAACGTTCTTTAACAATATAAAGCAATCATCTGTGTGGGCACTCGTACAGATTGAGTTCTAACAGCCAAGCTATTTAGGTAGCGAGGCAAACAAATTAGAGTCTCAATTGAAAACTGAGTGACCAACAGAATAGTTATTTCGGTAATTATTCGGCACAGTCAATTCAATATCGAAAGATATTAAAAAATTCAGAATTCA
>NZ_JACJEK010000042.1:0-3200 GCF_014164015.1 Pseudoalteromonas sp. SR41-1 | reverse complement strand
ATAGAATATGAAAAACTAAAATATTTTTAACTTAGTTTTGAAATTTCTATAAATATCCATTTATAAAACCCTAAATCATCTTCCTCAGGGTTTTGATAAGGCATAACAGCAAAATCATAATTAAGGACAAATATTAATTCTTCTATACTGTACTTGCTTTCCAGTTTATTTTTATAGGCTTGCTTGACCTCTTCCCATAAGCGCATTGCATTATCGGAGTACTTATCTTGCCAGTGCTCTTTCAACAATGCTGAGTTATTATGTTTTAAAGTAAACGCAGAAACATCTGCTCTCGTTAACGAATCAATATTTGGAAGCACTAATAGCGTTTTTGCCCAATACCTAGGGTAACTTTCAGGCAAGCCTTCCCATGACTTTATTTGATTTATAACCTCTATATCAAGATCGTCATATTCTTGACTATCGATATCGAGTGATTTGTACCACGCGAAATCTTCATCATATTTAAAATCAATTGAGAAGTCGCCTTCGGATGTCATTTCAAAACGCGCTTTATTCCAAGGCACATCGTTTTCATTCTTTTGCATAATCTCAAATAACTCTTTGTATGATGTGATGATATTGAGAATATCCTTGTTATCAAATCTGAAATCATAAACCGAAGAAATATTACTAACTTGATATTGATTAATAAAGCTCATTATTCCCAATGCATGATTGTCTAATAACACATAGTTTTGTGCCTTGCTCCACTCATCGGGAAGTACATTGAACATTGAACATTGATTGTCCAATATAATTATAAATCTCATCTATATCTTTAAACATGTATCTACCTAATAATTTGGAAAAACTTTTAGCTCAGGGGTACTATTTTCTACTTTTGTAAATGCACTTATAACCTTAGGGGTACTTTTGTCGCTGTCATACTCAATCAATACCTCAATTTCAACTTTATTGTCTTTATCCAATTCTTTAGCCCAGTTCTTTTCCATCTCTCGCCATTCGCCGTAACGATTTTAGTTGGCTTACTAAGTTTATTTTTTTGCTAGTTCCTAAAGGAATGTGTAAATGCACAACTTATATTTTTATTTAACAACTTATTGAAATCATATCTACTTTTTATGTAACTCATTTGACATAGCAACAATATCAGCCATTACCCGTTTTTCACCTAAGTCAGCTAAAAAGTTTAAATGCTCAATAACCTTTACCTTTTTTAGATTTTCTAGTTTGTTTGTGCCACCTAAGGCCAATGCAGGTACGAACGCATACATTTCATCAAATTCTAAGAGACCTAGTTTTTTACAGGCTCTTTCAAACAATAACTCCTCATCGACGTCTTTTTCATTTAAAGAATTCTTACTCATGGTAGCAAAAAATAAATCAACTGTTCTTTCCTCCCCTCGCTCTTTTAATTTCTCTGAGTAATCGGTTGGGAAAATCATTCCAAAATTTGAATTAATATCAATGCTCTGACCAGATGTGTTACCCCAAACAATTAAATCTCCAAACGCACTTCGCCCAATAACATAATAACTATCGATACCTTGTTCTTCTCGTTTAGCAAATTCAGTTCCTTGCAACCACGTTTGCAGAATGTCATGGTACTCACTAGGGTTAACTAGCCAAAAAATGCCATCTCCCCACCCACAGAAGCCATATTCTTTCCAGTATTCTATTAAACGTTCTGGCAGTTTATTTTTATAAAAATCAAGTGTTTCCTGATCTGGTAGCCTTGAATTAATAGCTGGACCAAACCCTTTATAATTATAAAAGTTATCGAAAAATTTATTCATTTATTTGCACCTATGTAAATTTACATTCATCATTGCATCTGGTCCCAACTCTTCTAATGCACTTTTAGCTTGAGCGTCCATAGCTTCGACTCGACTCAACGACTCTTTATCTCCAATATCGTTAACCCCTTTATTTTTCCATTGGGAACCAATTGATTGGTTAACACTTGCATCACCTAAGTCAAGAAACTTAACTAGACACCCACTCTAATTTAACTAGCAAAACTGTATTATTAGATTTACTTTTTTTTACTCAGCGTTTATCTCTTTTTCTATCGTTATTCATAAAGCACTCATTAAATAAAACATTACCGCTGTTAAACCTAAATTACACGCATAAAAATAACTGCATGATGCAGTTTCAACTTTTCTACTGAGTAATTTAAGATCTATGCTAATAGCTTTTCACAATTATTTATATTGGCTCGCCGTTTTCTGTTTAGGTTTTTTCAGTAACTTGCTTGTGATGATCGCCGCTTAACTGAACCATGAAATAAACGTGTGAAATGTGTGGTAAGTTTTAACTAATTTCCCCTCGGGATATCTTATGCCTTTCCAGTAAAGGAAGGTTTATATTATTAAGATGGGTATATTTGTTATTTTCTTCCAGCTCACTAAATGTTTTTCCATTTTAGTCAAATCAATGTGAACATCATTTTTTTTAAAATCTATCATTACTAACACCATGATTCAGTAAATTGTTCAATCATTCTATTTCAGAAATAAACTTTGATGTATTGTCTTCCCAGTCATCGTTTCTTGAAATAAAACTTGCTAATTCGTCTAAATATTTAAAATTAAAGGTATTAGCTAAAACTTTCAAATCTTTCTCTTTTACTTCTCGAAATATTAAAGAATCAAATAAATTACTTATCATTTGCTGGTATGTTTTGCCTAAAACTTCATACTCACTTGGACCATCTTCTAGATAGTATTTTATATAAACCTTATCTTCTCTTAAAAATGCGACTATAGAGTTGCTATTTGTAGACCATAATATTAATAGCTGCTCCGGCTTCGGAAACATTTCCGGTGTTGTAAGAAAAATATTAAAAAGAAACTCAGGATTTTCACATGTATGGCAAGTATCCTGAATTAATTCCCCACTCCAAATTAATTCGGGATTAATAAGTATAGACTCATCATTAATAGCCTTAAATAGCTGTTTTTTATCTTTAACCATAATTTAAACCTTTTCATATAGCTTGCTAATTGGATGAAAATAAGAAAAAGGAATAAATTCCTTTGAACTAGATGTTGTCATATTAAGAATAACGGCATGCAAAAATTAGGATGGTTGTCTAGTTTGTTTATTTGTGTGATTCATAGACATCATTTCACTTTTCGTAGTTGAAGATCACGCTGATAATTCGATAACTGAATGCGTTCATTTTCAGTTTCGTAGTTAGCGTGAACGTCTTCCCAAAGCGGTGTTTTTTC
>NZ_JACJEK010000041.1:0-3611 GCF_014164015.1 Pseudoalteromonas sp. SR41-1 | reverse complement strand
ACGTACCAACATATAATCGGCTATATAATTTAAAAATGGGGAACGTGTTTTCATACTATTACCAATAATGGCGCTGTTTTTATATACAGTATAGTTGTGATGCACACATATTCAAGAAAATGAGCGGCGAGCGCATTTTCTCTTTTATTGAGAGTTTGAATGCTAATAAAAATTATATATAGCAATGTGTTAAGTTATTTGGTAAAAATGATTTATAAAATACATGAGAGTATTGTTGGCAGAAATATGCGCGATGAGCGCACTATTAAATTGTTAGGTTTCTATGAAATTACTCTCATTTTTTCTTATGATTTTATTTATTTCTGGGTGTGCTAACAGTTCTCGAGAAGAGCGTCTGGCTGAAGAAAAATACTGGGAATATGTAGAGGAATATACCGCTGCATTAAAGCAGCCAACTCCCAGCATTATAAGTTCAGGAGCCATTTTTAACTTTGTCTATCTAAACTCAAAAGCAGAAATAATTCGTACTGTAACCGCTAAACTAACTAATGAAAAAGTGCGCTCGTGTTCGATGGAAAATGCCCTAAAAATGGAAATTTTAGTTGAGCAACCTGAAAGAAAACCTATATTTGCAGAATCAACTGAAATTGCAGCTTATTCAGTCTTAGGAGGTAGCTTTCATTTTTCGCTTAGAGCAAACATATGTGATGGAGGCATGGATGTACATGGTACAGTTGATGAGTTTGGCTTTGCTGGAGAGGAGGTTATTTCATCATGGCCATGTCCAGATATTGAAAAGTGCCCTGAACCCATTTCTAACTTAGTAGTTGGAGCACCGGTACAACCTAACAATCTGCTGTAGCCGCTCGCGGGCTCGCTGGGACGCAAACACATGGGCTGCGTCGCTTCGCTCCTAAATTTTAGCCCATGTGTTTCCGCCCCTAAGCAGGGTGTTAGAAGACTAGCGATGATTTATGAGCCTAAGGTTGTAAAAGTAGAGACTGGTTTCGAATCAGACTCTACAGTAGACATTGACGAAATTACATTCGACAAAGAATGCTTAAACATTGCTGTTAAATCGAAGAGTTGGAGTATAAAAGCTCATTTCGATGCTATTTATGGTTTCAGAGTGCTTGATGAAGGTGATTTAGGCGAGTTTTGGAGTGATTGTAACTTAAAAACTGGTTGGTGTTTTGAAGTAATCGACGGTGGCTGGAATGCACTGGAAAACACCAGAGAACACTTCATTACTGGTAAGCTATATCAGCCGAGGGAATACCTAATTATTGGTTTAAACGAGTGTGTTTCGGTTTTAGCTTTTGAGCAACCAAAGGTAGTAGAAACATCGTCTTCTAACAAACCACTGTAGTCACTCGCTGGCGCTCGTTGGGACACAAACACGCAGGCTCCCTTCGCTTCGCTCCGTATTATAGCCTGCGTATTTGTGCCCCTAAGTGGGGCGTTAGGTGACTTTGGTGAAACTCTTTATTTCGGCGATTATCTGCTGGTTAAGTGTCACATTTATTCAGGTAACTGCGTTTCAGTGGGATGGAATAGATTTCACTTTAATAGAGTTACCTAATTTGGTTTCACTTATTGGTATAACAAGTCTTTTTGTAGCCTTTTATATGCTGATTTTAGGCGGTAGCGCTCTTATAGTAATGAAAAAATTTAATTTATTAAATCGAGTTCATTACGTTAGTGCAGGTGTTATCTGTAGCTTACCCATGATTTTTTCAGGTGAAATCGAATGGCAGATTGCTGCTGTAGTTTCAGGGCTTTGTTCAGGTGTAATAATGTCCTCTATGGCAAATAAGCAAACAGTCACCTAACAAGAAAATCAACAAGGACTAAAAACAGTGGGCTGTTCGCTTCGCTCCATTTTAGCCCACTATTTTTAGCCTGTTATTTGGGCGTTAGTTGCCAAGAGTGAATATGGATATACAACAACATTTGGAAACACAGAGACAGGCGTATCTGGAAAATCCATCAGATTACTCTTTACCAAATGAAAGTACTGTTCTGCTTGGCGGTAAAAGCTACAATCAGAATATTTGGCAAGATCAATTTTCTGATTCAGCCTTAGTAATATTTGAACTTACGTCTAATGGACTACTCGTCTCAAAACATTTTTGTTTAGGCGTTAAATATAATGCAGATGGTTCTCAGGACCTTCTGTCCAATGAAGAACTTTGGGAAATAGGAATTCCGTAATATGGCAACTAACAAAAACATCAGAAAATAAACGAAAATAAACAAGACACCCATCCTAAATTTTGCACTTTTCGAAGTTAAAGGCTAGCCTTTATTTAGTGCAAAAAACAAGCAGGGTGTCTTATGGCTATCGCGAGAAAGTGTCAAGTAAGTTTGGTTGATACAAAATACTACCATTGTATTTCACGTTGCGTGCGTCGTGCTTTTTTGTGTGGTGAAGACCGCTTTACAGGTCAATCTTATGAGCATCGACGAGGCTAGGTTGAAGATAGGTTGCTCTTATTAGGAAAAATATTTTGTATTGATGTATGTGCTTATGCCGTCATGAGTAATCATACGCATTTAGTATTGTATGTTGATGATAAGAAAGCGAATAGGCTAAATGATAAAGCGATTATTATTCGCTGGCATAAACTCTGTAAAGGCACATTGCTAACGCAAAAATATGTACAAGGTGAAAAGCTAAGTAAAGTTGAACTCATCTTTTTCAATCAAACGGTTAAACAATACCGCGAACGCCTAGCAAGTATCAGCTGGTTTATGCGATTACTAAATGAAGACATTGCCCGCAGAGCGAACAAAGAAGATAACTGCACAGGGAGGTTCTGGGAGGGCAGATTCAAATCGCAAGCATTACTAGATGAAGCAGCACTTGCAGCTTGTATGGCCTATGTCGATTTAAATCCCATTAGAGCTAAAATGGCTAACACACCAGAAGAATCAGACCGTACCAGTGTACAAAAGCGCTTAACATGCGCCGCAGAAGGTAAACAGCCTCAACAGTTATTACGTTTTGCAGGTATGCCACGTCAGATTATGCCAAAAGGACTCTCGTTTGAGCTTAAATCGTACCTCGAACTTGTTGAATTAACAGGACGTTGTATACGAGAAGACAAGCGAGGATATATTGAAAGTACAGACTTGCCTCTTCTAGAAAGAGTGAATATATCTCCAGAAAACTGGTTAAAGCTTACAACCCAATTTACGCACGTATTTCATGGCGCAGTGGGTAGGCCAGCCTCACAAGAAGGTTATTGTGAAAACTTAAACCGAAAGCGGCGAGCGAATATCAGTAACTGCAAAAAGCTACTGGCATAAAGTTTCAACTAAACCAGTAAAACTATTCATTAATAATCATAACTGCATCATGCAGGCATTTTCATGCGTGTAATTTAGATTAAGAGCGCTAGTGACTTATTTGATGTATGAAATGAAAGTAACCCGGCGATAAAAGATAAATTATTAACCTAAAAATTAAATTTAATAGTAACGTTTTGTTCGTTCAATTAGAGTGGCTGTCTAGTTTAGTTTTCTTAAGCCACTTCCATACATAAGGGCTGCAATTAAATAATAGCGCTTATTTAAATGAGCCATCAACATTTTAACTTCCTCTGGGGTCATCACTACAGGGAGCTTTGCTTGTTTTTTACTACGGG
>NZ_JACJEK010000040.1:1728-4773 GCF_014164015.1 Pseudoalteromonas sp. SR41-1 | reverse complement strand
TAAGTAATTTCTACTTTAGTCATATTAACTTCTGTCAAACTGTCGCATAAAACGCGTTTGGCGTTGTATGGTTAAGCCTCACGGGTAATTAGTACAAGTTAGCTTAATGGCTCACACCACTTCCACATCTTGCCTATCAACGTTGTAGTCTTCAACGGCCCTTCAGAGACTTTAAAAGTCTAGTGAGAACTCATCTCGAGGCCTGCTTCGCGCTTAGATGCTTTCAGCGCTTATCAGTTCCGAACGTAGCTACCGGGCAATGCCATTGGCATGACAACCCGAACACCAGCGGTTCGTTCACTCCGGTCCTCTCGTACTAGGAGCAACCCCTCTCAATTCTCAAACGCCCACGGCAGATAGGGACCGAACTGTCTCACGACGTTCTAAACCCAGCTCGCGTACCACTTTAAATGGCGAACAGCCATACCCTTGGGACCGACTTCAGCCCCAGGATGTGATGAGCCGACATCGAGGTGCCAAACACCGCCGTCGATATGAACTCTTGGGCGGTATCAGCCTGTTATCCCCGGAGTACCTTTTATCCGTTGAGCGATGGCCCTTCCATTCAGAACCACCGGATCACTATGACCTACTTTCGTACCTGCTCGACGTGTCTGTCTCGCAGTTAAGCTGGCTTCTACCATTACACTAACCGTACGATGTCCGACCGTACTTAGCCAACCTTCGTGCTCCTCCGTTACTCTTTAGGAGGAGACCGCCCCAGTCAAACTACCCACCAGGCACTGTCCGTAACCCCGATTCAGGGGCCAACGTTAGAACATCAAAACTACAAGGGTGGTATTTCAAGGACGACTCCACAACAACTAGCGTCGCTGCTTCAAAGTCTCCCACCTATCCTACACATGTAGGTTCAATGTTCAGTGCCAAGCTGTAGTAAAGGTTCACGGGGTCTTTCCGTCTAGCCGCGGGTACACAGCATCTTCACTGCGATTTCAATTTCACTGAGTCTCGGGTGGAGACAGCGTGGCCATGGTTACACCATTCGTGCAGGTCGGAACTTACCCGACAAGGAATTTCGCTACCTTAGGACCGTTATAGTTACGGCCGCCGTTTACCGGGGCTTCGATCAAGAGCTTCTCCCTAAGGATAACCCCATCAATTAACCTTCCGGCACCGGGCAGGTGTCACACCGTATACGTCATCTTGCGATTTTGCACAGTGCTGTGTTTTTAATAAACAGTCCCAGCCACCTGGTCACTGCGGCTCCCGTCCGCTTAGAGAGCAAGTCTCATCACAGATAGGAGCGTACCTTCTCCCGAAGTTACGGTACGATTTTGCCTAGTTCCTTCACCCGAGTTCTCTCAAGCGCCTTAGTATTCTCTACCTGACCACCTGTGTCGGTTTGGGGTACGATTCCATATAATCTGAAGCTTAGAGGCTTTTCCTGGAAGTATGGCATCAACAACTTCATCACCTTAGTGACTCGTCTCGTGTCTCAGTCTTAATAGCAACCCGGATTTACCTAAGTCGCCAACCTACTCACTTTCACATGGACTACCAACGCCATGCTTGTTTAGCCTGCTCCGTCCCCCCATCGCAATTATATCGAGTACAGAAATATTAATCTGTTTCCCATCGACTACGCCTTTCGGCCTCGCCTTAGGGGTCGACTTACCCTACCCTGATTAACATGGGATAGGAACCCTTGGTCTTCCGGCGTGGGAGTTTTTCACTCCCATTATCGTTACTCATGTCAGCATTCGCACTTCTGATACGTCCAGCATACCTCCCGGTACACCTTCAACCGCTTACAGAACGCTCCCCTACCACTCAGAATAAATTCTGAATCCGCAGCTTCGGTGCATAGTTTAGCCCCGTTACATCTTCCGCGCAGACCGACTCGACCAGTGAGCTATTACGCTTTCTTTAAAGGATGGCTGCTTCTAAGCCAACCTCCTGGCTGTCTGGGCCTTTCCACATCGTTTCCCACTTAACTATGACTTTGGGACCTTAGCTGGCGGTCTGGGTTGTTTCCCTCTTCACGACGGACGTTAGCACCCGCCGTGTGTCTCCCGGATATTACTTTACGGTATTCGGAGTTTGCAAAGGGTTGGTAAGTCGGGATGACCCCCTAGCCTTAACAGTGCTCTACCCCCGTAAGTATTCGTCCGAGGCTCTACCTAAATAGATTTCGGGGAGAACCAGCTATCTCCCGGTTTGATTAGCCTTTCACTCCTAGCCACAGGTCATCCCCTAACTTTTCAACGTTAGTGGGTTCGGTCCTCCAGTTGATGTTACTCAACCTTCAACCTGCCCATGGCTAGATCACCGGGTTTCGGGTCTATACCTTGCAACTAGTCGCCCAGTTAAGACTCGGTTTCCCTACGGCTACCCTATTCGGTTAACCTCGCTACAAAATATAAGTCGCTGACCCATTATACAAAAGGTACGCAGTCACCCAACAAGTGGGCTCCTACTGCTTGTACGTACACGGTTTCAGGTTCTATTTCACTCCCCTCACAGGGGTTCTTTTCGCCTTTCCCTCACGGTACTGGTTCACTATCGGTCAGTTGGGAGTATTTAGCCTTAGATGATGGTCCACCTATATTCAGTCAAAGTTTCACGTGCTCCGACCTACTCGATTTCACTTAAAATGTCTTTTCATGTACGGGACTATCACCCTGTATCGTGGCACTTTCCAGAGCCTTCCATTAACACATAATAAGCTTAAGGGCTGTTCCGATTTCGCTCGCCGCTACTTTCGGAATCTCGGTTGATTTCTTTTCCTACGGGTACTTAGATGTTTCAGTTCTCCGCGTTCGCCTCGTTAACCTATGTATTCAGTTAACGATACCTGCAAGCAGGTGGGTTTCCCCATTCGGAAATCCTAGTCTCAAGCGCTTTTTACTAGCTTGACTAGGCTTATCGCAAGTTAATACGTCCTTCATCGCCTCCAACTGCCAAGGCATCCACCGTGTACGCTTAGTCACTTAACCATACAACCCAAACGGGTCTTTGTTTTGTGACAGTTTAACTTCGCCAGAAGTCAATATTGAATACTAAAGTAGATACCAATCAATCAAC